>CAZQDI010000073.1:0-19115 GCA_964591785.1 uncultured Roseivirgaceae bacterium | reverse complement strand
AGCATTTGGTTTTGGATGGTTCTTCTCTAACTGGGGTCCAAGATTTGATGATACTCGTGAGTCTTCGTACGGGGACAACTTTAGAGGTATTGATGAGAACGGTCAAGTTTTGATTGTTCACCCATATGATCAGTCTCAATACAATGACGATTTTCCTGAGTTTATTGGTGCACCTTATGTATATCAACCTTATAAGAGTGTAGAGAACTTCTTCCAGAAAGGAGTTTCTTCAAATACCTCAATTCAAATTGCAAGTGCTATCGATCAAAATACTTCGGTTAGTATGTCCTACTCTTACTTAACTGAAGAAGGCTTTACCCCGAAATTGGATGAATTACGAGGAGGTGGTAGATCCAACTTCCTTGACAAGCATAACTTTTCGGTAGGTATGAAGACGAAGTTGAAAAATGGTTTGAAAATTCAGCCATCATTCAATTTTGTTAGATCTGATAGATTGACACCGATTACGGCTCCATCATTCGGTGGTGATGGTAATGGACTTTTTGCTGCAGTATTGTTTACTCCAAGATCTGTGGATTTGATGAACCTTCCTTATCAATCACCTATTGACGGATCTAATGTGTACTACAGAAGAGGTTCACCGATTCAAAATCCAAGATGGACATTGAATAACAGTGGTCAAACTGAGGCAATTAACCGATTTTTTGGTAACATCAACCTGGGATATGACTTGACTGATAATTTGTCAGTTCTTTATAGATTGTCACTAGATAATTATGACCAAAGTAATACTAGGTATATCAATAAGGGAGGGCCAAGACAACCAGGAGGTGAGTATTCTACTGCGATTGAGACCAACTTCTTATCTGATCAAATCCTGAATTTGGTTTATAACTTTGATCTTGGAGGTGACTTCACGATTGATGGTATCTTAGGTTTCAACTCAAGAAGAGAAACTAACAACCTTGAGGTGGCAAGTAGCCAGGAGCAATTTGTTTACAACCTGTTTACTCATCAAAACTTTACGCAATTCCAGAACTTTACGAGATTCATTGAAGAGAATACGCTTGGAGTTTATTTGACTTCGTCAATTGGATACTCTAAGTTCCTTTATTTGAATTTGCAGGCTAGAAATGACTGGACGTCAACTCTTGAGAGTGCGAATCGATCGGTATTCTATCCTTCTGCAAGTTTGTCTTTTGTGGCAAGTGATGCAATTCCTGCAATCGCTGATACAGACATGGTAAATTTCTTGAAGTTAAGATTGGGCTATGGAACCTCTGCTGGTTATCCTGATCCATATCAAACACGAAACTTCCTAGGATCAAACCCTAACGCTTTCATTAACTCAAACGGTGATGTGATTGGAACCAACACGGTTTCTAATTTCCTTGCTAACCCTGATTTAACGAATGAGCTTATCACAGAGATCGAGTTCGGTTTGGAAGGTAGATTCTTTGATAATATTTTGGGAGTTGACCTCTCACTATACAACAAGCAGTCTGAGGATTTGATTGTGGAGCTTCCGCTGGATCCATCTACTGGTTACACAACGACAACTATCAACGCTGCAGATATAGAGAATACTGGTATCGAGCTTGGATTGGACGTCAATGTTCCGCTCCCTGGAGAGGTTTCTTGGAATATCCGAGGTAACTATACGAAAAACGAAAGTAAGGTAAACTCGATCCTTGAGGGAATCGACCGAGTTCAAATTGAAGCTCAGGACTTTTTAGATGCGGGCATCACAGATGTTGGTAACTACGCAGTTCCTGGTGAGCAGTTTGGAGTGTTTTATGGTGAGCAGTTGCTAAAAGATGAGAACGGAAACTTGATTGTGGATTCTGAAGGGTCTTACCAGATAGGGGATGAGTTTGCTGTAATTGGCGATCCTAACCCTGATTATACCATGAACTTCTTCAATACCTTATCTTGGAAAGGGATCACTTTTGGGTTCCAGTTCCAGTACATCAAGGGAGGTGATATCTATTCCTCTACCGCAGCAGCTCTATTAGCTAGAGGTAATTCTACAGACAGTGATATCGACAGAAATACACCAGTAATTCTACCAGGGGTTAAGGCAGATGGATCTGTCAATGACATCCAGGTGTATGTCGGAGATGAGGCGTTTAACTCATTCTTTAATGGTGAAGGATTCGTTTTTGATGGAACAGTGATTAGACTGAGACAAGTATCTCTTTCTTATGTGCTGCCAAATCAAATTCTTTCCAATACTCCTTTTGGAAGAGCCTCTGTTACCGTGTCGGGTGAAAACCTTTGGTTCAATGCACCTAACACTCCTGAAGGTCTAAACTTTGATCCTGAGATTTCGAGTACAGGTGTTGGTAACTCAAGAGGGTTTGATTTCCGAACCGCTCCAACAGCTAAGAAATACGGAGTTACATTAAATCTTACTTTCTAAAACGAGATTTCAAGTACTATGAAAAATAGAATATTAATATATGTAGCAGTTCTAGCTATGTTCACATTTTCGTGTGACAACTTTGATCTAGACCTGCAAGAGAATCCTAACTTTCCTGGAGTAGCTTCGGGGGATATAGATGCGATTTATAATAATATCCAATTAGAATTCGAGCAGATCCATTTTGTTCTTGAAGATCAAACTGGTGAAGTATCCAGAATGTATAATGCAACTTCCAATAATTATGGAGCTGCGACGTTGCCAGTTGTTTTTGACGGTCTTTGGAATTCAGTTTATGCGGATTTTCTGCCGGATATCATGGCTTTGGAAGACGTAGCTGGTCCAGCGGGGCTAAACATACACGTAGGAACTGCTAAAATTTTAGAAGCATTCGTACTCATGGAAATGGTTGATGTCTTTGGAGATGTTCCATTCACTGAAATTGGACAGGGATTGGACGAATTGAGTCCTCAAGTCGATGCTGGAGCTGATGTCTATGCAGCCGCTGATGCATTGTTGGATGAAGCAATTGTCTTGCTGAGTGATCCGGGAGATATCGCTCCTGCGTTTGATAATTTTTATGCTGGCGATCCAGTTAAATGGATCACCCTTGCAAGAACGATCAAATTGCGAGCAGCTTATTTGACCGGTAATACATCTGCTTTTAATAACATCATTACTGCGGGTGACTACATAGATACAGAGTCCGAAGATTTTCAGTACAATTACGGTACTGGTAGGAACCTTCCTGAATCGAGACATCCGAGATATGTGAATCAATACGAGCAGGCTGACGGTGACTATATGTCAAATTATTACATGTGGTTAGTGAGAGGAGAGAAGCTAGAAGTAGATGGTATTACTGAAATTAGAGATCCTAGATTAAGGTACTACTTCTATAGAAAAGTGAATAACTCAGATAAGCAGCCGGTGGATTCATATGGCTGTGTATTGTCTGATCTTCCAGACCAGACTGCCAAGCCTGATTTCTGGAATACTGTAGATCCAAGATTGCCGTATTGCTACGGTGCTGCAGATGGTTATACAGGAAGAGATCACCTTAATGGTTCTGGTATTCCTGCTGATGGAGCTATTAGAACTGCCTATGGACTCTATCCTATGGCTGGTGATTTTGATAATAATGAGTTTGAAAACACTCAGAATTTGGGAACTACAGGTGGTTTAGGATATGGAATTTCTCCTTTGATTCTATCTTCTTTCGTAGACTTTATGCGGGCTGACATGGCTTTGGCCTCAGGTTCGGGTGATCCGAGAGCACTGCTTGTCAGTGGCGTTGGAAAGTCTATTGCAAAAGTAAGAGGATTTGAAAGTCTGGTAGCAACGAAAATGTCCTCTCCAGTAACCGTGAGTGGTGTGACTTCAACTGTACAGGAAGCGTTTGGGATGTCTGATGCGGATATCGCTGACTACGAGGCTACGGTTGGAAGATTGTATGATGAAGCGACTTCTGATGCAGAAAGACAAGATGTAATCATCAAAGAATATTACATAGCAGCGTTTGGAAATGGCTTGGAGGCATATAACATGTATCGAAAAACTGGAATGCCGCTTAACATGGCGCCACCATTGCAAGAAGATACAGGTGACTTCCCAAGGTCGATGAGGTACGCTAACTCGTTTGTTGATCGAAACATTGATGTTGATCAAAAGACTGAGGCTGTACCGGTGTTCTGGAGTCCACAACTAAGTACACTTCGTTAATCTTAAATATTAAGTCGAATGAAAAATACATATAAGTTATTAATCGGACTTCTCACAATACTAGTGATGTCTTGTGAAGATCCAGATGCTGGTCCGCTTTTCCTTTATGGAGATTTGGAAACAGGTACCTACATACGATTGGTTGAAAACAGTGGTAACTTTTTAGTGGATCAGAATGATTTCAGCAGTTACACACATACCTATACTGTTGAATTTGTGAGTCAGAGTAACGGATCTAACGTAGAGAGCTACACTGCAGATTTGGTTTACAAAAGCGGAACGGCTTCAACTACAGTCAATGACTTCGTTTCCCTTTCTAGTTCTGAGTTTACTGTAAATGCAGATGGATTTGCCGAAGCCACTATTACATTTACATCTGCTCAATTGATCAGTGCATTTGGTTTAGTGGAAGCGGACCTTTCACCTGAGGATGAGTTTGAGTTTCTAGGTGAAATTGTTACTCCAACTAATACATTTAACAGTGTAAACTCTTCAGCAACTGTCGAAGGCGCATTCTTCCAGGGATATTTTGACTTTACTGTGTTTGTAGGTTGTGCATCTAATCTTGCAGGTGAGTATACTGCAACGACAACCTCAATCAACTGTAGTACAGGAACCCCAGGAGCTGCAAGTGTTACCTATACATTGGAGATTGATGATACCGGAAATATCGCAATTGGTGAATATGAACTAAGCGATGCTACTTTCGGCGTTTTGGAAGATTGTTTTGGAGACGGCGATGGTGAAGACGATGAAGCGCAAGGCGGCTTTGTCTTTCAAGATGTGTGTGGTGTTGTCACCTTTACCTCAGTAGCGGATGAATTCGGTACAAACTGGGATTACAGTTCGGCCATTAGCGGCAACGACTGGGTCATTACTTGGACCAACCCTGATACTGGGCTAGGTGGTGTCACCTCGATCAATTTCCCTAACGGAATAGACTTTACTTTAGATTAAGAATCAATAATTAATCAATGAAAAAGAGCAGCTTATTAGCTGCTCTTTTTGTTTTTTTGCAGTGTGATGGGTCGATTTTTGATAATTTTTCTTGCTATACCAGTATTTTTCTACAGCTGTTCCAACTCAGATCTGAACTCCAATGAGGGACCAATTTTTGAACGACTTTCTTCAACAACTACTGGTGTCGATTTTAGCAATCTCATAACCAATGATATTGAATCTAAGGACAATGTCTTCGACTTCGATTATTTCTACAATGGATCAGGTGTCGCCACGGTTGACATAAACAATGATGGGCTACTTGATCTTTTTTTTGCCGCTAATCAGGTTGAGAATCGACTCTATTTGAATCAAGGTGACTTAAAGTTTGTGGACATTACTGAAAAGTCAGGAATCAACCAAGGAAAAGGCTGGTCCACCGGGGTATCATTTGTGGATATTAATAATGATGGTTGGCAAGACATTTATGTATCTCAGGGTGGTCCTTATCATGGCGAAAAGAGTAGAAACTTGCTACTGGTTAACCAAGGAGATTTGACCTTCCGAGAATCTGCCGCTGACTTTGGACTTGCTGATGAATCAATTTCCAGCCAATCTGCCTTCTTCGATTTTGATAAAGATGGTGATTTAGACTGCATTGTGATGAATGAAAATTTGATCTATGGTACTGAGCCACAACGATTCTATGACTTTATGGAAAACAATGATAAACTGGCTCATCATAGCTCAAATCATCTCTATTTAAATGAAGGGGGTATCTTTCGAGATATCACTAAGGAATCGGGCATTCTCTCACCTGCGTTTGGATTAGGGCTAATTGTAAGTGATGTGAATGAAGATAATTGGCTGGACTTCTATGTTGCTAATGATTATTACGTTCCAGATGCATTATATATTAACAATCAAGACGGTACCTTCTCCAATCAAATTGCCAATTACACGAAGCAAGTTTCCTTTTTTGGAATGGGGGTAGACATTGCAGACATTAACTCGGATACTTATCCGGATATTTTCGTCCTGGATATGGCCTCAACCGACCACTATAGATCGAAAACCCTGATGGCGTCTATGAACGTGGAAGCATTTGATCTGTTGGTTGATGATTTAGGCTTACACCATCAATACATGTTTAATTCCCTTCAGCTAAATTCAGGTGAAGGGTATTTCAAAAACGTGGCTCATCTAACTAAACTTTCCAAATCTGACTGGAGTTGGTCGGTGCTGCTTAACGATTATGATAACAATACCACTAATGATGTCTTTATTACAAACGGATACAGAAAATATGCACTGAATAATGATATCCGTGCAAAAGTAGTGGGGGCCCGATTGAAATATAATAATAGTGTACCTCTTCGGGTAAAAAGAGAAATTTACGAGCAGATGCCATCTGAGAAGTTACCAAATATGATGTTTTCGAACCAGGGAGTCCTTGAGTTTAAGGATGTTTCTAATACCTGGGGCTTGTCTGAACCTTCCTATTCAAATGGTGCTGCTTATGCCGATCTGGATAATGATGGAGACCTGGATTTAGTCATAAACAACATAGATGAAGAAGCTTTTGTATACAGAAACTTGACCATGGAGGATGGAAAAGGGAACTATCTGAATGTTCAATTTGAAAGTGAAAATTCTTTTGCGAAGGTTACAATATATGCTGCTGGAACTATTCAAAAAAAGGAAAGCAAATCAGTAAGAGGTTATCTCTCCTCAATGGATCCTTCCATTCATTTTGGCCTGGGAAGTACCGCTGGAATCGATTCACTAACTGTTGAATGGCTCTCTGGAAAAATACAAACGCTGTATGATCTTAATGTGAATCAGTCAATTGTATTGGACGAGAGGAATTCTGCAATGGAAAAGAAGAAATCCACTATTGATGAAAGACTGTTTAGCTTAATTTCTATTGATAGCCTCGGTATAGACTTTAGGCATAGAGAAAATAGCTACAACGATTTTGAGACAGAAACATTGCTGCCATACAAACAATCTAGTCTGGGACCTAACATCTCAGTGGGAGATGCCAATAGTGATGGCCTTGAAGATTTTTACATAGGGGGTGCCATCGGACAAGGAGGTCAACTGTTTGTACAAACTGTTGATGGTACTTTTTTTAATGCAACCTCGCCATCCATTGAATTAGATTTTCTTCGAGAAGACATGGAGTCTGTTTTCTTTGACGTCGATAATGACGGAGATCAGGACTTATATGTAGTTAGCGGAGGATATGAATTTCAGTTGGGTAGCGACAATTATCAAGATCGATTATATGTCAATGATGGTTTTGGAAACTACCAAAAAGCAATCGATAGTTCGCTGTATGCAAATAGGCTGAGTGGGAAATCTGTAAATATCATAGATTATAATAACGACGGCATTAAAGACATTCTTATTGGAACTCGCGTTGTACCAGGGCAATATCCGGTCTCTGAGCGTTCAATTTTATACAAAAATACTGGTACCGAGCTGGTAGACGTTACTAACGAGGTAATTCCTGACCTGGTAGAGTTTGGCATGGTAAATAAGGTGTTAACGACTGACTTCAATGATGACGGTCTTGAGGACCTCATCATCGTTGGAGAATGGACAGGTGTAGGTCTGTTTGAAAACACTGGTGGCAAGTTCAAAAATGTGTCCGCCAATTCAGACTTGGATGATCTTAAGGGTTGGTGGTTTGCTATTGCTGAGTTAGATGTCAACGGCGATGGCAAACTTGACTATGTCCTTGGCAACCTAGGACTAAATTCAAAATATTCTTCTTCTGCCGATAAACCACTAAAACTGTACGCTCGAGATTTCGATGACAATGGAACTTGGGATGTAGTATTTAGCAATAGTTATAATGGTAACTATGTGCCACTTCGTGGTCGGGAGTGTTCCTCAAATCAAATGCCATTTATTGCTAAGGAATTTCCTTCTTATGAATTGTTTGCTAAGGCGACTATTGAGGACGTGTATGGGGAAAAACTTGATGATGCAGACCAGTTCGAAGCGAATAGTTTTGAGTCTGTGGTACTAATTAATAAAGGCAATAGTGAATTTGAAGTGAAATCGCTACCCAAAGAAGCCCAAATTGCACCTATTCTTGATTTGGAGGTTTACGATTTCGACGGCGATGGGATGGAGGATGTTATGATTATTGGTACGATTTACCAAACCGAAGTAGAGACTCCCAGGTTAGATATGGGAAGTGGAGCAATTTTGCTTTCCGACGGAACAGGTGAATTCAGGTACGATCATGAACTCAATAGAAAAATTAGATTAGAAGGTAATCTAAAGTCCATCGAAAAGATTATGATCAATGAAAAGGAACATCTGCTTATTGGGCGAAACAATGATGTTCCCTTAGTATTACAATTAAAGTAAGGTCTTACCTTACTTTCTTCTTCTATTCTGGACTAGTCTTTTTTACAACTCTTTTTTACAATTCTTAGAGTCTGGCTATCTCTAGGTTTGGAGTTTTTATCAATCATTTTAAACTCAAAATGTATGAGAAAAACTCTACTCTTATTATTGCTTTTCTGTGCTTCATCCATGATGGTGGTTGCACAGAGGACTGTTTCGGGTAAAGTCGTTGACGAAAGTGGCGAGGCTTTACTCGGAGTGACTGTATTAGTCCAAGGTACTAGTACAGGTGTTACTACAGATATCGATGGTAATTATCGTATATCTGTTCAAGATGGATCCGTTTTGGTATTTTCTTATGTTGGCTTTGAAACGGTGGAGCTGACAGTAGGAAATAGAACTACAATCGATATTACGATGAGCGGCGTCACAGAGCTTCAGGAAGTTGTTGTAACTGGTTCGGCAGTTGGAAAATCCAAAGAGACTTTAAGTTTTGCTGTCGGCTCAATCGATGAGAAGTTAATCACAGAAGTACCGACGACTAACCTTGGTGCTGGATTGCAGGGAAAGGTGGCAGGACTTCGAGTAACCTCTGTGGGAGGTCAGCCTGGATCAGGTGTTTCTTTTCAGGCCAGAGGAGCTAATTCACTTACTACAGGACAAAATCCATTAATAATCGTTGATGGTGCATTCCTGAATGGTGGGACTCTGGCAGATATTAACCCGGAAGATATTGAGAAGATAGAGGTTCTCAAAGGATCAGCTGGTGCATCATTGTACGGGTCCCAAGCTGCAAATGGAGTAATACAGATATTCACCAAGAGAGGTTCAAAGCTCAGTGAAGGGGAGACGGTAGTTACCTATCGCGGTGAGTACGGTGTGTCAGAATTGGCGAACGGCTTCTTTCCTGTGGCTACTACCCACCCGTTTCAGTTGGATGGTTCAGGTAATTTCATTTTTGATGCCACCGGTTCACGAGTCCTCGAGGATGACCAAATTGCGGATAATCCTTGGCCAAACTTCCAAAATTATCAGGATCAAATCTTCAGAAATGGTGAATTTAACTCCAACTATGTCTCCGTGCAGGGCAGGTCAAGCACCACTAATTTTATGCTATCTGCACAGAGGGTCAATGATGAAGGGGTTATCGAAACGATTGAAGGCTATACGCGAAACTCGTTTAAGCTAAATGTTGATCATCGGTTATCTGATAAAATGGATGTCAATACAAGCTTTGGATATTCCAACTCTACCCAAGATAGATTGCCAGAAAATGGTACAAATGCTTTAATTAATAACATCCTGTTCTACCCACCATTTTATGATCTATCATCTCCCAATGAAGAGGATGGATCCTTGTATGACTGGGATATTGACTCCTTAGGTTCTACCATTAGAAATCCACTTTATACGTTAAATAATCGTGAAACGACTCAGGAAAGAAATAGAGTCATTGGAACGATCCGAGCAAATTATGATGTAAATGACTGGTTGTCACTAAATGGTTCTGCTTCCGTAGATAGATCTGTCAATGAGTTTGAAGAGTTCATCAACAAAGGATACTTATCTGATGATATCAGACAAGGGGTTCAGTTTGATCCTTCGGATCCCTCTCAGGGCCCTGGAGGTGGAATTGAAAAAAGCACTAATGTAAGGCAGTCAGTTATTTCCAGACTAAATGCCATCATCACACGGACATTCAACGATTTTGACGTAGCATTAAGATTGAGTTATTTGTATGAAGATCTTACAACCGACTTCAATTCTGTGAGAGGAGATGATCTTGCAGTAAGTGGGATCAGATCTCTGGATAATATTACCGATGTAAGTACATTAAGGATTCAGTCATTTGCAGAACAGGTGGTGGCTAATAGCTTCTTTGCAATTGCCGATGTTGACTATCAGAAAAAATACATTTTTAGTGGTTTGGTCAGGAGAGAAGGGTCATCGCTATTTGGACCAGATGAACGGTGGGCAACATACTATAGAGCCAGTGCAGCCTACAGGATTTCCGAGGATTTTACAATTCCTGGTTTCCAGGAGCTAAAGGCTAGGATATCGTATGGAACCGCTGGAATTAGGCCATCTTTTCAGCAGCGGTTTGAAACTTTTGCATTGAGAAATGGAACAGCTTCACCTGCAACTTTTGGCAATGACTTACTACGACCAGCACGGTCAGGCGAGTTAGAAGTAGGACTAGATGCCCGTTTCCTTGATCGATTCTCCTTGGAGTTTAACTATGCTAAGACTACCACGGAAGACCAGATTCTCCGAATCAATCTTCCTGGGGCAGCAGGTTTTTCGGCCCAATGGAGAAATGCGGGTACCGTAGAGGCGACAACGTACGAAGTCGCATTGGGAGCTGAAATATTAAATACCAATGGATTTCAATGGAATGTGTCATTCAATTTTGATAGAAGCAGACAAAAAATCACTCAGTTGGACGTACCTCCCTATTTGACTGGACCGGGAAACCAACAGTCAACGATATTTAGAATTGAGGAAGGTGTAGCCTTTGGTGCGATGTATGGACAAGTATTTGCTACCTCTGTAGATCAGATTCAGTCAATGGCCGATGCACAAGTGGTGGACCCGAATACTGGTTCGGTGTATGATGCATCTGGATTTGAGATCAATGAATTTGGTTATGTAGTCAGTTCTGCAGCACGAGGAACCGTTAACGAAGTTCCAATCAAATTGATTGATCCTACTGGAGCACCTATTGTTCAGAAAATAGGAGACATTAATCCTGATTTCAGAGTGGGAATCGTTAACAACTTTTCTTGGAAAAATGTGTCGCTTTATACACTATTCGATTGGAAACAAGGTGGGGACATTTACAATCAGTCAAGAACATGGCTATTTAGGGACCAAATTCATGAAGATGTTGGGAATTTTAATTTACCAGTTTCATTCTGGAATGGCCTTTATAATGTCAACGTTCCAAATAACTCCGCAGTCGAAGATGGATCGTTCTTTATGTTGAGAGAACTGGGCTTGTCCTATACCTTTACCAGCAGCCAGCTTTCCGGAATTTTTGGTGATTTAATGAGAAGCGTCAAAATTGGTTTCGTTGGACGTAACTTATTTACCATTACCGACTATACTGGTTATCATCCTGATATTACATCAGCTCCTGAGAATGAAAACCAGTTGACAAATCGACTGCAAGATGGTGTTGGAAGTAATGCAAATAATCCTGGCGGTGATCCAAATGTCTTCTATTTTGACAGCTTCAGTTATCCAAGGACTAAGTCTTATTCCGCATCGATTCAAATTACATTTTAATGGTTACGAAATTGAATATTATGAAAGCAATATTTAGAAATAAAGTGTTATTGGTCTTGGCAGTGGTATTAGTTATTTCTAGCTGTGAAGACTTAGACACCGAGAATCCAAATGATCCACCAATTTCTCAAGTATTGAGCAGTGGTGCAGATCTGGAGAGTTTTTTGGCTGGTGGTTATTTGACATGGTGGCAAGCGAACCATCAGTCAAGACCGGCTTTAACGCTAGGAGTTCATGGGGATGCCGTGTCATGTTCATGGGGAAACTTTGGGATGCGTAGATTTGGTAACGAACCAAGAGAGATATTTAACAATAGCACAACGGAATCTCAAGATTATATTGATGTTGTTAATTTCCCTTACTTCCGAAACCTTTCGGCACAATTCACTGCTAATGAGGTTATTAAGGCGATTTCAGTGAATGGTGTTTCCACAGGTAATACTGATACTGATAATATGTTATTGAGTGGAGCATTTTTCTTGAGAGGGCTTGCGCGAGGCTATCTCGGTCTTCTCTTTGATCAGGCCTTTATTACTGATGAGAATACGGACCTTACCACATTAGGCGATGCTACACCCAATACCTATCAGGAAATGATCGCTTCTGCAGTTGCGGATATGGATGTTGTAATTGCCAATGCAGCAACTCAGGATTTTACGTTCAGCGCTCAATTTGTGAATGGGGAAGGTGGAAATCAGGACTGGCTTGCAAGACTAGCTAGTTCGTATGCAGCGAGATTTCTTGCCCAAAGTCCAAGGACTTCTACAGAAAATGCAGCAGTTGATTGGGCTTCAGTAAGGGATTACGCTTTGAATGGAATCACAGAAAACTTCGCTCCTCAAGCAGATGGGAATGTTTGGTTTGGGTACTGGAGGTATGCGACAGGAACTCAAGGATCAACTTGGGCTCGAGTAGATATGAGAGTGATGAGTGCGGTTGCTTCCAACTATCCTGCGAGGTATCCAGTGGACGGTTCCGCTCCACCCGCAGTTCCTGACACTGTTGATTTCAGACTTCGTACCGACTTTGAAGAGATGGATAATGTATTTCTGGAAGCAAGAGGGAGGTGGCACTTTGGTACGCACATGCACGAACGCTATGATGAGACCGATTATATGGGAGATGGTATATCTTCTGGGCCGATGCCTGTGTTTGTGACTACGGACAATGATATGCTTTTAGCAGAAGCTTACTTGAGGCTGAATAATCTAGCAGATGCTCAGTCAATTCTTAATGATCCTGCAAGCAGAAGGAAGGCCAATGGTCTACTTCCCGATGTGGCCTTGGATGCTGGTGAGATTGAAAATGCGATTCTACACGAGCGATTCGTAGAAATTCTCAATACAGGCCCTGCTAGTCAGTTTTTTGATCGAAGAAGAATTGGACCGAGAGTAACTTTTACAGAGATGGGCTCATATGATGGGCTTCAGGAAGGTTCAGTAGGTCATTTTCCTATTCCAGCTCAAGAGTTGGAGACACTACAGTTAGATATTTACACTTTTGGAGGTCCTAGTGATCTTGGAGGTATAGGTCAATAAGTAGTTGTTGATTCTTATTTGTTATAAAAAGAGCACCCACCGGTGCTCTTTTTGTTCATTTTGTAATGCTACTATCTAAAGAGAATGAAAAAATACTTGCCCATCGGAATACTCATCTTTTTCTGCGCCTGCGGGAGTGTTAGCGAAGAATGGAAGGAGGAGAAGTCGAAGCTTTTCACCAAAGTTCCCCATGAATACAGCAACATTAAATTTTCAAATGTACTGGAGGAAACCGCCGAGCATAATCATATCATGAATGATGAATTCATTACCGGTGCGGGGGTCGCAGTGGGAGATATCAACAATGATGGACTGATAGATATTTTCTTTTCGGGAAATCAGGTAAATGACAAACTATACTTGAATCTTGGGGATTTAAAATTTAAAGATATCTCTTCTTCGGCAGGCATTGGAAAAGAGAATAGATGGTCTACCGGAGTGAGTATGGTAGATATCAAT
This sequence comes from uncultured Roseivirgaceae bacterium, assembly GCA_964591785.1. Classification (GTDB taxonomy): domain Bacteria; phylum Bacteroidota; class Bacteroidia; order Cytophagales; family Cyclobacteriaceae; genus Ekhidna. The sequence continues at coordinate 5,420 of CAZQDI010000073.1, read as the reverse complement.
CAAGACGGATATTTGGATATATACGTGTGTCGAAATGAATGGCTAAACAATTCCGAGAGCGGAAATAGACTATTCATTAATAATCGAGACTTGACTTTTACCGAACAGTCTGAAAAGTACGGAGTAGCTGACAGGGGCTATAGCGTTCAAGCTTCATTTAGTGATTTGGATAAAGATGGGTTGATCGACTTCTATCTTGTCAATCAACCACCCAGTATTGGAAACCGTGACGGCGGCACGATAAGCCGCTCGTTGGTGGATAACTTATTGTCCTCAGATAAGATCTATAAGAACCTTAATGGACAGTTTCAGGAGGGGGGTGAGTTTACAGGCACTTACAACTTTGCTTTTGGCTTATCGGCAACAATTGGAGACTTAAATAATGACCTTCATCCGGATATCTATGTTGCAAATGACTTTGACATGCCTGATCATTTGTACTTCAATTATGGAAGAATGCAGTTTAAAGATGTGATAAACTCTGCTGTTAAACATATTTCAAATTTCAGTATGGGAACGGATATCGCAGATTATGATAATGATGGTAATCTGGATATTATGGTCTTAGATATGGTTGCTGAGGATCATAAAAGAATCAAAACATATATGGGTGGAATGAATCCTGAGGATTTCTGGACCAATGTAAATAAAGGATGGCACTACCAATATATGTTCAATACTCTTCAACGGAACAACGGGAATGGCACCTTTTCAGAGGTAGCTCAGATGGCAGGCGTATCCAATACCGATTGGAGCTGGGGGCCACTTTTTGCTGATTTCAATAATGATGGGCTGAAAGATTTATTCGTGACCAATGGGGTCATGAGGAATATGAGGCATAGCGATCTTTCCGACAAGCAAGATGCAGTACTCGACAGTCTCTCTGTTCTGGCTAAGTCAGAAGGGAAGAAACTATCAGATTACGTAGATCTGATGGAGTTTGTGGAAATGGCTCCGGTTGATAAGTTGCCTAACTACATTTTTGAAAATAATGGCAACTTGACCTTTGATAATAGAATGGAAGAATGGGGTTTTGACGAGCCCACCTTATCCAACGGCTCAGCGTATGCTGACCTTGATAATGACGGTGACTTGGATCTAATCATAAACAACATAAATGAAGCAGCTGGCATCTATAGAAACAACTCCATTGAAAACCAACTTGGTAATTTTTTAAGGATCGAATTGGCCTCAAATTCATTTGCTGACCTGATCGGATCGAGAGTGAAACTATATCAGAAGGGCAAGTTTTGGCAAATGATTGAGTTGTCAGGAAGTAGAGGATACATGTCTCAAAGTGAGATCATAGCTCATTTTGGGGTAGGTCGAGAAAATCTAATTGATAAGGTTGTAGTTGAGTGGAATGATGGTATGACTGAGGAACTGAACAGTGTCAAGCCGAATCAAAAGATAGTCGTGAAGAAAAGTAGGAGTCAGCAAGTCGCTATTACCGAAACCAAGTCAGATCAGCCTCTATTTAAAGAAGTCACAAAGGAATTGAAGCTCCAGATAAGGCACATTGAAAACCAGTATGATGACTACGAAAAAGAGGTGCTTTTACCACACAAAATGTCTGAGTTTGGACCCGTGATTGCTGTTGCCGACGTCAATAAGGATGGTAAAGACGATTTTTATGTAGGAGGCTCCGCAGGAATAGCTGCCTCCTTATACCTGCAAAAGAATGGTTCTTTTATAGAAGCAACTCCTGAGGCTATTATTAGTGACAAATCTGCTGAAGACGCAGGAGCGGTCTTTTTTGATGTCGATAATGATGGAGATGAAGATCTATATGTAGCAAGTGGTGGTAACGAATTTGAGATCGATTCTCCAGAACTTTTGGATAGGTTGTACATAAACGACGGGGAGGGGAATTTCAAAAAGGGCATTTTGCCAAAAATCATGGAAAGCAGTGGAGCCGTATTGCCTGTAGACATTGATAATGACTCTGATTTGGACCTTTTGATAGCGGGTAGATTGGTACCTGGAAAATATCCTCAAAAGGCCAGTTCTCACTTTCTCATAAACTCTGGTGGTCAATTAAGAGAAATGAATGTGCCAGCACTTAATGAAATAGGTATGGTGACTGATCTAGATCTTATGGACTTCAATGGAGATGGATTTATGGATATTGTTCTTGTTGGAGAATGGATGCCAATAACTTTTCTTATCAACCAGTCAGGTAAAGGGTTAGAAAAGTTTATCTCCAAGGATGCGGAAGGTTCTGAAGGGTGGTACTACAGCGTCAAAACTGAGGATATGGATAATGATGGAGACATGGATATTGTGGTCGGTAACTTAGGACTTAACTACAAGTATAAAGCATCACAACACGAACCTTTTCAAGTGCATAGTGGAGATTTTGATCAGAACGGTTCTTTGGATATTGTCTTAAGTTACTATGAGCATGGCCATGCATTTCCTGTTAGAGGAAGGTCTTGTTCAAGTCAACAGATACCTACAATCAAGGAAAAATTCCCCACATTTGAATCATTTGGGGACGCAGATCTCTTTGAGGTGTATGGTGAGGATCTTAACTCAGGAGAATACTACCTAGCAAATACTTTTCAGTCTTATTACATTGAGAACAAAGGTGCAGATAGCTTTACTTTCCATCCTTTGCCCATGTTAGCTCAGACTTCTTCGATCAATAATATATTGATCGAAGATTTTGATCAGGATGGCTACTTGGATATCTTGATTTCAGGAAACCTTTATCAATCGGAGATTGAAACACCGAGGAATGATGCTGGGATGGGATTGTTTATGAAGGGAGATGGGAAAGGAGGTTTTACGCCGACTCAAATCAAAGAATCAGGCTTCTTCGCCCCACATGACGCAAAAAGTATGGAAAAGATTAAGGTTGGTAGTAAAGACATCATTCTTATAGGAAATAACAAATTCTATCTTCAGGCGATCGAAGTTCAAAAACTCAACTTTCTCAGCTCTTTGGAATGATATTTTGCTAATAAAATTATTGGCGCTTAGGTTCGGTATTAGCTAATTAACTTAGCTGACTAATCTGAATGCACATGAAGGTATTTTGTTCTATTCTATTCGTATTTGTACTGTTCAACGCTTCTTCTCAACAAGTAAATCAGATTATCAATCAAGTTGATGCTGATCGAATTGAGGCCGATATCGAGAAGCTGGTTTCTTTTGGGACGAGGCATACTATGTCTGAAACTACGTCCGAAACTCGCGGGATAGGCGCCGCCAGACGTTGGATAAAATCTGAATTTGAACAAATTTCAGAATCTTGTGGAGGATGCCTTGAGGTAAGTATGCAAAGAACCCTTGAGAAAGGAAATGCAAAAACCAGGATTACAAGAGATACGGAAGTAGTCAACGTTATAGCCATTAAGCGGGGAACCAAATATCCTAATAGATATGTGATTATGGCAGGTGACATTGATAGTAGGGTTTCTGATCCTCTGAATTTTACTGATGACTCACCTGGTGCCAATGACAATGCCTCCGGGATGGCAGGTGTTCTTGAAGCGGCCAGAGTCCTTTCAGCGTTTGAATTTGAAAGCTCCATTCTTTTGGTGGGCCTTTCCGGCGAGGAGCAGGGGTTATACGGAGGGAAACACCTAGCTGCAAAAGCATTGGAAGAAAAGTGGGAGATTATTGGTGTCCTGAACAATGATATGATTGGTAACATCGAAGGGGTAGATGGTGTAATTGACAATAGAACATTTCGCATTTTTTCTGAGCCAACAAACCTTAAGGATTCTGATTTTCAAGTACGGATGAGAAGGTATTACGGTGGTGAAGTGGATGGAATTTCAAGACAACTAGCTAGATATGTTTATAAGATGACTAAAACCTATATGCCTGAGATGAATCCAATGATGATTTATCGGCTAGATCGATTTGGTAGAGGAGGACATCATAGACCATTTTGCGATGCCGGCTTTGCGGGAATTAGAATTATGGAGGCCCATGAAAACTACAATAGACAACACCAAGATCTCCGAACAGAAAATGGAATTGAATACGGGGATGTGATTGAAGGAGTGAATTTTGAGTATGCCCAAAAACTTACCACAGTGAATGCAATCACACTATTTGCTCTGGCAAGTGCACCACCCGAACCAAAAAATGTAGCTATTTCAGGTGCCGTCAAACCTTCTACTACCCTTTACTGGGATAAAATAGAAGATGATAACTTGGCTGGATATCGAGTTTACTTTCGGCAGACAACATCGCCTACCTGGGATAACTATTACGAAGTAAGTAAAGAAGCTACAGAATTTACCCTTGAGGGCATTGTGATAGATAACTATTTTTTTGGTATCGCCGCAGTTGATTTAGACGGAAATGAAAGCTTGGTGGTGTTTCCGAATGAAGTAAAAAGGTGAAAGTAGTCTTAACGACTCATTTAAATTATCTCACTTTCGAAAACACTTGCTGATTTTTGAGTGTGCTCACCAAGAGATTTATTGATTTGATCAACTTTCTCTGTAAGAGTATTCAACTGATTGCTTATTTTTTCATTTTCTTCCTTCACAAAGTCCTTAATATGCTCTTCTTCTTCCTGAAGATCCTTTAGAGAGACTTCGTTCATGGTATTGACAACTATTGCAATAAAAATATTAAGCGTTGTGTATGTTGCGATCAGGATAAAACTAATAAAGTAGATCGCAGCAAATGGTACGCCATCCATAATGGGACGGGCTATTGCCGAAGACCAACTTTCTAATGTCATAATTTGAAAAAGGGTAAAAAGGGATGTGCTTAGACTTCCGAAATACTCTGGATAGGATGCTCCAAAGATGTTTACACCTATGACCGAAAAGGTGTAGTATACAATCGCTAGTAATACAGTGATCCAGCCAATGGATGGAATTGACTTAAGAAGGGACTCAATGATTAATCGTAGTCTGGGAATACTTTTGAGAAGTCTTAAGGTTCTGATAATTCTAAGCGCCCTAAACACTGCAAATGACCCCGCGGCTGGGACGATTGATATTGCGACAATTGTAAAATCGAAAATATTCCAGGAATTTTTGAAAAAACTCAGCCTGTAGACAAAGATTTTCAATACTATCTCTATGATGAACAGAACAAGAATGAGTAAGTCAAAAAAATCGATGTACTCCCCAAACCCGTTCATCACCGCGGGTGAGGTCTCGGCACCAATCAAAACTGAATTAAGAATAATGACTGAGACAATAAACGTTTGAAAGAATTTTGACTCGAAAAAAAACCGAAGTCTCAGTCTTAAGGTACCAGTGTGGATGAGAGTTAGTGTGCTTATTTTTTTCATTCCAAAAGTAATGACGCAAATAACTACATATTAATTCATTAATTTTTATTAATTTTTAATATGAATTACATATACTAATACTTATGTGAACAAAAGTTCTCGTACAGCTTGGAAGCTCAAGTAGCTATTTAAGAATCTGAGAAGTGTGATC
>CAZQDI010000072.1:0-19533 GCA_964591785.1 uncultured Roseivirgaceae bacterium | reverse complement strand
CATTTAACCTATTTTGGGGTCTTGAAAAATAAACCCGCAAGATAGCAAATTTTGATGCCTTTTAGTTGCGTTTTTTAGACTTTGCGCGTTTTTTTCGGCTTGGCATATGCTGATTGGGTCTCCGATGATTTTCCCCCATTTTTGGATTCTGCCGTTTGGTAATCGGTTGACCCCGAACTTCCTCCCTACGACCGGTTCTAGGGTCCGTGTAGACGTGTTTTAGCTGCGTGTGGTCACTTTTCATGGGTGACCTTCGGATATCGGGTATGTTGATGCTGACCCCAAACTGGACAAAAAAGGTAGGCTGCCGGTGCTTGACCGAGGCTCCATCGGGAATGCTTACCGTGTAAGACTTGAAATCGATGCTGGGCTTAACGATGATTCTAAAATACTCCGACCAATTGTTTTCGATGCTGATACCAAAATTGGTATAGAGGCCTTGGGAAACTGCACCTCGGTTGAATTGTCTGGGTCCGGAACGAATCCTTCCCACATTGAGCTCTGCAACAAAATCGTAGGTCCACCACGAATAGAAGTTGTAACCGACCATCCCGTACAGCCGGGTAAATCGAGTGGAGTTAAAATTAGGCTGATAGTCTCTCACCTCTCCCGAAAAATTGGTCGGAGTTAATGCTCTTGCAAATTGCCGCTCGTAGGAATAGCCGACTCCCACCCTGAACTTCAGGTAATTGAAGTGTAGCATCAGATTGATAGGCACCCCATGGTAGGTGCCGTCGAATCCAAAATCGGTCGTATCGGTATTGACTAAAAAGGTCCGTTCCCCGAGCGCTGGATTGTACACCGGATTCGCCAAATAATCGAATGGCACATCAAATGGGTTTTCCAGGGAAGTTTCCAGTCCGATTTGCGGATCATTCAACCAATCAGTGTAACCCACGAATGTACTTCCCAGGTTTTCGATGTTATTATTAAAGATATACTGGTTGGTGCCATCCTGGTAAAAGAACACTCCTGACAAATCATGTGAGTAAAAGGTAGCACTGTAGCCAGTGGTGGCCGTAATGCTGAACATGTTCATGACCACCCTCACAGGGTTACGATAAATGTCGTATTGGGTGTAGATGTTGTCCTGCTGTTGTGCCTGAACCGAGCAAAAGCTGCACAGCATTGTGATCAACAGGAGGTAATATCGTAGGTTGAGCTGGTTCAAAGGCGCAGACAAAATTACAGACTTTCGCAAGATAGTGCGAGGCACATACTTAACCTGCTTAAATGATCTGAACCCTGAACCCATCACGATTATTGAGTTCTAATTACGTTAAAAACAAGAGGTCTGTAGGGCTCTACGTCGGCTACATAGTCGGGAATGATTGCGGCGTCTATCAGCTCTGGTATGATGGAAGCCGGTACTATCCGCGCACTTTCACGATAAGCCTGAGCGGAAGGTATCATGATTAACGCACGTTCACCTGGTGGCATTAAACTCAGCCCAAACTCTAAACCAGGGATTAAGAAATCGGGTATTCCGGATCCGATGACGTAGGTAAAATTCGAGCTGGAAGTAATGGCAGTGCCGTCCAGGTACTCCAACGAATAATCAATGATGACGGTATCCCCGTTCAATGGGCCATTCCCCATACCAGCTACCAATTCTTTATACCGAACTCCTGAGTTAAAATATTCCACACTGTCAATTACATAATTGAAAGTCGTATCAATCGATAAAATGGTGTTTCCGATGAAGGTGGTATCTATGCGCTCAATGGTAACACTGATGGTGTCATTTAGATTATGCACCCGGATGTAGTCGTCGATTTGACTGAGTTCTGTGGTATTGATCTGGTCTTCCGAAAAGAGCCCAACAAGACTTGTTTGCAATAGTACGATACCGGTGCCGTCGGCCGTGGTGATGGAAGGTGCGTCTACATATCCCTGTGAGGGAGGCACAACGAAGTTGTAAGTTTCTCCTGTTCTCATCAGCCCAAATCCGACATCAAGACCTAGAGGGAATACGGCATTACTTGCGAACTTATACAACAATGAATCGCCATCGGCAGGCTGAAAACTTGCAATCGCATTGCTGTCCAGATCCAACAATGCATAATAGAACGCTAATACCTGACCTGCTTGAGAGACGGCTGACCCGGAAGGGTTCTCAGTAACTGGATAGTAGTAGATGCCGCTTGCATCTCGAGTGGCCGTGATATTCATGGAGTCGAGCCACGCACTAATAACCGAATCCGGATCAAGCGTGCCGGTCGATAGGTTATCTCCATCGTTATTGCATGATAGCAGTAATGACGCCCCGATCAGGAAAATAAGATAGTGGGCATATTTCATTTCTTTCCCAACGAAGAAGCTTTCTATTTATTTAAAGGTGTGGCAAAACATCTGAAAAACCGGAATTTTATCTAATTCCAGTTTCTCGCCGATAATGATCAGTCGTTGGTATTCTGTTTTCCCGATTTTGTGATCACTATTGATGATGTCCTCATCGTTCTCCAGAAAAAAGCTCGCAATGAACCTGATCAACAAATAAGGTGCTGCCAGTACTGCTTTTTTGTATTCCTTGTAATCTACCTCTTGTGAGTCATCAAATGATTTCAGGGACAGGTTATCGGTATTGACTGTCGTTTTGATGGTGATTTTTAGCACTTCATAAAACCGATCCGACCAATTGTAGTAGTTCTTGATGAGGTATTTCATGGCATAGACTACCGGGTCTTTCTTCATGAAGTATCCCCCTTTTGACAGCTTTCTGGCTTTCTTGTTCAGCGCCATTTCTTCAAAAAAGCTAATGTTGCCATCGGCCATGGCAATGCCGATGGTAGGTGCCATGACTACCAAAGAGAAAAAGTCTTCGTCTCCAATCTCAAGGTAAGGAGCTTCTTCTTTTAGGAATTCTTTTTTTAATGAAAGCGCTGCTTCTTTTACCTCAGGGTAATCCATCATGCTTTCAATCTCATATTCGGTAAACATAGGCTTCTCTTTAGTGTGTTAACTGATTACCCTCAAATTAAATCCCTTTTAATCAAATAGCAAAGGGTTCGATGCAGCACTCCGTTAAAAGGCAATGTCGGTCTCTAAGGATTGGTAGGTTTGAAACTGAGTTGTGCCGGCTTTGCCGATGAACGTAAACTCCTGCGCATTCTCGGCCCTCGGCCCATCGGTATACAATTGGATTTTGTTTTCTCCTGCTGCCAGGGGAACCCGGGTGTAATAAATGGAGTGTGGCAGGGTCTGCCAGTTTCTCGTATCGGCTTGTTCCGATGCGAAGTTGAGGGCCCCGACCAAAAAGCCCAGCGATTCATTCTCTTTTCGGACCTGTTTTTCAATCTGTTTCTTAATTGCTACCCGTAACAACCCTTTTCCTAACTCTTCTAACATCCGTTCATTAAGGGTCTTGAAAGCAATGGCGTTGATGTCCTGTGTTTTTTCTAACTTAAAATACCGATCGTTGAGTTTAAGGTCTGCGTAGTCAAAATACGGTTCCCGTTCAATGTACTTTGGAAATGCCACCCTGAACCCTCTCAGGTCGGTGATATCCGTATCATAGTCGTCGGCATCGTAGTAGAAAGGGAAGTTCAATCCTAAGTCATCGTTTTCGAAGAAGACCTGCCCTGCCCCGGCACTCACCACAAAATTGAGGGACCACTGATCTTTCACCGGAGCAAGTCCATTGTGCCAGAAAAAGATCAGGTCACCGCCCTCTGGTGCATAGGGCTCATACGTCAATTGAAAAGTTGCTTCATATTGATCGACTTCCTCCGTGAATCCCGCCAGCTCTCCCGTCCTGATCAGATCTCTTTTGAGTTGTTCCGGTGCATCGAGCCCGAATAGGTCGGCATAGGCTTTCTGGTAGATGTTGAGTGAATTCCGATAGGCAATGAAGGCATTATTGTAGTCACCAGAAGCGTCATAAATGATCCCCATCAGGTTGTGAATGAAGGCATCTTCCTGGTATTTGTTTTCTGATTTGTACTTGTCACCCAATTCATACAATCGTTGATTGAGCCTGCGGCATTCCACTAACGCATCTTCGTAGCTGGCAAGCTTTAGGTAATTGAGTGCCTTGTAGTAGAGGAGCATCAAATGCTCATGGTCCTCCCCGGGATAAACAATCAGGTTGGGGTTTAAGAAGTAGGAAGCCGCAAAGTTCAGGTAGTTTTTGCGATAGTCTTCTCCAAATAAATAGGCTTCCTCCAACCACTGGTTACTTTCCTCATAGTTCCCCAGGAGGTGTTCGACAATTCCCTGGTTCGCATAGTACAGAAACCGAGTCTTGCTCCTGGCCGCTTTCTTGTTTTGATCCAATACATTGGCAGCCTGCTGAATGTTTCCATTCTCAAAGTTCTTATTGAACTCATAGTTGAGTTCATAGAAAGACGCGCATCCTGCAAGTAGAATGAATGCAAATAAGGGCGCTATGCCGCTGATCTTAGACATGGTTGGTGAGAAGGGGCGTTCCAGAAAATTCTGAAACGCCTGTCCATTGTTAATTTTTGATGTACTTCTTGATTTCCTTATCGCCAATCCAAACCTTTTCATTGGTCTCGATATTAGACAATTCAAGATTTACTTTGTAGTTAACCACTTTCTCTTTCTTGTAAGAGTCAGTAACCGCAGTGATGATCCCAAACATCATAAAATCTGCTCCCAGCTCTTTCCCCCACTTTGCCTGCGTTTCAGGGGAAGCAAACTCTCCTTGTTCCGCTCTCTCTTCTCTCAGTTTTTCCCTGAATTCCGAATTAGAGACCACTCGAACAAAACCCGAGTTGATGAACTCACGCTCGATGTCTTTAATGAAAGTTTCGGATTCGATGTGCTCGCTGCTTTTATTCTGCACATACCCTACTATCACGGTAGGCTTTCTGCTTTCTGCAATTCTAAAATCATTGTGCCACGGTCTTCCAGTAACATCTTTGATCATTTCTTCGGCCACCAGTTTGGAATCGGTATCGTTCCACCTTCCACTAAGATCCACCTGCTGATCAGGGTTGATCCTTGTGACCTGTCTACTACAACCTGCCAAGACTACTACGGCAAGCGCTAAGATTGAAAGTTTGATTGATGAGTTCATGATTAGTTATCTCTTAAATACAAATCTCGTTATAAATATTCCTCTATTATCTGTTTTTCCAGAATCACTTTCTACGCCTCCTAACACGAAGGCCAGTTCCCAGCCTTCTTCCGCCATTTGGTTCAGCTTCGATGTGATTAGGGCATCATTGGAGGCAATATTCTGAAAATTAATTCCGGTTACGCTGTAAAAGTTCAAAAGTTTTGATTCCGCAAACTTATCAACCTTTGCATCACTCCTTTTGACGTCTTTCTGACTACTTTTCTTGCCGTCGGTTCGTTCTGTGGTAAATTCATCGACGTTCAATTCTGACTGGTTCTCGATCATTCGTGACCGGCCTGTACCTCCAGGGACAATGGATTCCACCACAGTGATTACTTTGAATTCCTGACCGAAGGTCAATCCAGCAACAAGAATGAAGGAGAAGGCGAATAGTACTTTTTTCATTTTCTTTTTTTTGAGTTTAAAAATCAACTGAGACTTTCAAATTCAAAAACCTTGCCGATAATGAATTCGGGATGGCAAGTTGCGCCCCGGTAATGTCCTGGATCCAGGAATAAGATAGGGTGTTGTCCGCTCCCAGGGCATTCAATATCTCTAACCTTAACCACCACTTTTTCAAGTAGTTATGATTCTTTATTTCAAATGACTTGGACAGACCTAAGTCGATTCGATAATACTCATCGCCAGAAAAAATATTTCTCGCATTGATGTCATTTGGAGGCCCGAGTGGAAATCCAGAACCAAAAACGGTATTAACATAGACACGCAAGGTCGGATCGTTTGGAAGGTGATCCTCAAAGTAAAATGCCAGGTTGATGTTTTGGTCCGTGGGACGGCGTATGTACGACTTATCGTCCTCTGCGATGTCTTCTTCGGTTTTCAGAAAGCCCAAACTAAACCAGGACTGCGTACCTTTTATGAACTCGCCATTGATCCTAAAATCCATGCCATAGGCTCTCGCTTCTGCATTGTTATTCGCGAAATAGCGAAGTCGGACATTGTCAATATCATAAGGAATGACATCCGTCAGTGATTTGTAATACCCTTCAACGCTCAACAAAAAGGGCCGGTTCCACCAGGATAAGACCCGCTCCATCGCCAGGATGGCATGAATTGATTTTTGTCCTTGGACTCCGTCTTGAATTTCACCACTCAAATCCCTCAATTCCCGATAAAAGGGTGCTTGACTGTACTGTCCCAATGAGAATCGAAAGGACGTCTCTTGTTCCCATCGCGGCCTAAAACGATAAATGAATCGAGGACTTAGCAATAACTCCCCATTATAGTCCAGGTAGTTGGCCCGAATCCCTGCGTTGACTGCATGCATGGAATCTTTAGAAAAAATCGTTGCTTGAAGGTAGCCTGTATAGTTGGTGGTGGTCAGGTCCAGCTCATTGAAAGTGCTTTCACTCAAACTGCTGAAACCGGCAGAGTCCAAAAAGGCAAACTCATTGAGTTCGTCCATGATATCATTTCTTGCCCATCCAATGCCGGCCTCCAAAACCGACCAATCCGAAAGCAGCAGTTCATTACGCCACTCAGCGTTGAGTAGCGTGGCCTCTAATCGATTTCTGCCACTGGTATAATTAGTCCCGACCCCACGCACTACGACACATTCATTGAAGTTGTTGGATCCGGGATTGTTATCAACATCACAGATTCGATACGCTCCCTCTACCGTGTAGTTCTCCCTTTCGCTGGTATAAACCCCGGACACTATCCACCTGCTTAGAAACCTGTCCGACCATCGGTGCGACAAATTGATGCCGGAGTTGTAGGTATCATAGTCTAGTTCTTCCCGTCCTTCGAAGGCAGTCTCTATACGTAAATTCTCGGTAACGGATCCGAATTCTGTCGTCTGGGAAATGGGCAACGTCAGGTACCTGTTTCGACCATAGGAGAAGAGCCAGTTCAACTTGGTCTTATTGACCTGCTGCCCTTTGCCTGACAGATCAAAAGTCAAAAAGCCCTGGACGTCCGTGTAAGAAGGCAAGTATTGACCTTCAGTTTCCAGTGTGTTTAGCAAATAGCGAGAATCCCGATGGCGTGCACCGAAAAGATACTGAACATTGTCATTGATCCGATTCCCCATGTAAGCTGAGCCTCCCAACAATCCAATGGTCATATTTCCCTCCAAAGCATCCGGCTCCTTGTAGTCAATGTTCAGTGAAGAGGATAACTTATCTCCATACTTCGCTTCCCAGCCACCAGCATAAAAACTAATGTCATCCACCAGATCGGGGTTAACGAAACTCAGTCCCTCCTGTCTTCCAGCATTCGCAAGAAACGGACGATATACAGGGATGTCATTGACATATACCAGGTTTTCATCAAAATTTCCGCCGCGAACATTGTATGCAGAAGAGAGCTCATTATTTCCGGAGACCCCCGGGAGCGTCAATAGTACTTTATTGAAATCTCCGAATGCTGAAGGTAGATTTTGGGCAGACCTGGCATCAATCCTTGTTGCCGGATCGATGGCATCGCGTTCCCTACTTCCTTCAATTTCTACTGCATCCAACACCCTACTTTGGATTTTAAGGGTCACCTTGAAGTCACTGACACCTGTGGGTATCCCAGAGAGTTCATGCAGACCATATTGAATGTGCGAAAACAACAGATCGTAAGTTCCGGTTGGAAGCTGTAATTGAAAGTAACCATATGCATTGGAGATCGTGCCAATGGTGCTATCCGACCTGATCAAGACGTTGACCCCCGGTACCGGGTCCCCGTACTCATCCACAATCGATCCTTCGATCGTTCCCGTCTGCGAGAATGCATTGATCACCAGGAGTAGGAAACAAGCGACTATCGCACCTCTCAAGGAGTTAGGCCTTTTTAAGATTGGCAATGGTTTTGGCTGGATCATTCGATTTAAAAACGAAACTTCCAGCCACTAGTATGTCGGCACCCGACTTGAATAGCTCCCCCGCGTTTTGGTCGTTGACCCCGCCGTCCACCTCAATCAAGATTTCCGGATTGACCGCATCGACCATTTTTCGCAATCTTGAGACCCGTTCGTAGGTGGTTTCGATGAACTTCTGTCCGCCAAATCCCGGATTGACCGACATGAGCAGGACCAGATCGACAAAAGGAAGGATGTCTTTCAGGGCTTCGATGGGTACATGCGGATTGATGACTACACCGGCTTTGACCCCTAATTCTTTGATTCTAGTGACAGTCCGATGCAGGTGATCGCAAGTCTCATAGTGTACCGTAATGATTTCTGCCCCTGTTTTGATGCATTCCTCGAGGTACGGATTCGGATCTTTAATCATCAGGTGAAAATCCATGGGTTTGGTCGCATGCTTCTTAATTGCTGCACATACCGGAAAACCAAAGGATATGTTAGGAACAAACACGCCATCCATGATATCGATGTGGATGTAATCAGCTTCACTTTCGTTCAACATTTCAACTTCACGCTGAATGTTTGCGAAGTCTGCCGCTAAAAAAGAGGGGGCGATTAGTTTCCTTGACATAGTTAGAAGTTGATCAGTTTTACCACACGTTGCGTGGCTCCTGACTGCAAGAATAAATAATAAACTCCTTGCTGTACTGAGTTGATTGGTATTTCTATCGTTTGTCCAAGATTTTCAGGTAAGAATTCTTCATTGTAGATGTAGGAGCCTGTGGGGTCCAAAATTCGGATGCGAATGGCTTCCTCAAAATCCCCCTCGGTAATGAAGAACAGTTTTTCTCCAAAGAATGGATTTGGGTAGAAGGTGATCTTATCTTCCAGGATGTCGTTGACGTTGATCCGGCGGTCCGGCGCATCTGAGATGAAGGTGTAATTAGGGACTCCATAACCCAACAGAGAGTCTGCAGCATTGGCCTGATGACCGGATGCCTTTATGGCTGCGATGACTTCCTGACTGGTCCATTCCGGAAATTTTTGTACAATGCCAGCGGCAAAGCCCGCAATCAAAGGAGAAGCAAAGCTGGTTCCACTCCCACGTTCGATGTCTCCATTACCCCTCATTACTGCAGTGCCATTTCCAAATGCTGCCACATCTGGCTTGATCCGTCCATCCGAAGTGGGGCCGATGGAACTAAATGCGGATCGGGTAAAATCAGGATCTACACTGCCAACGACCAAGATACTGTCTGCATCTCCGGGGTGACTGATTAGATTTCCTGGCGATGATCTTCTGCCTGAGTTCCCGGCACTGGTCACCACGATGATCCCCTTGCTGGCTGACATTTCTGCTGCACTGCTGATGATTGAGGTGTTGCCGTCCAGGTCTTCAAAAGAGTAATCGTGGGCATCGATATCAAACGTCCGGTATCCGAGGCTGCTATTGATCACATCAACTCCAATGCTATCTGCATACTCTGCAGCAAAGACCCAATTGTATTCTTCAATGGTATTTTCTGCCTGATTGTCTTCTGTTACGCATAAGATAAAGTCTGCTCGATTCGCAATCCCCTGGAATTCAACACTATCGTTGCGGTAATCTGCACCGATGGTAGAAAGAACAGCAGTTCCGTGACTCCCAAACTGGAAAACATTGCCGGAGTTCTCAACAAAGTCTTTGGTCGCAATGATTTGATTATTTTCCCAGGCATGCTGGAAGGTGGTAAATCGATTGATCCCGGTAAACCCATTATCAAAGACTGCAATTTGCACGCCTTCGCCGTTGATGGAATCGGCATGCATCACGTCCGCACCCAGCATCAGTAACTGAATGTCTGAGTCTCCGAGGATTTCGGGCGGGTCATTAAAGACTTCCGGAGCAGTTACTACTTCCTGTTCAGTAACCAGTCTAGTACCATTTGCGACCAAGCGAATGCTGTCAACAAATGGAAGCTGTTCTACCTGCCCGATGATGAAATCATTGGCTTGGATCAATACTCCATTGAGCCACTTGGAAGCAAAAAATACTTCCGCATTGGTGTTCGCGATTTCCTGCAGGTACATTTCGTTTACAGGAATATCTGTCGAATCGATGGCAATGGATTCTTTTGTCCTTCGTGCTAATGCTCTTTCAGAAAGGTATTGCCCTGGATTCGCCAGGGAAAAGTTATTGCTGGAGGCTCCCTTATCGGTTAGATAGACAAAATAACGATTTTGACCCTGGGCAAATGCACTGAGTAAGAAGGTACAGGCGATCAGCAACAATGCCCTACCATGTGCCAACACCTTAGTTGTTAGATACTCCATATTCAATTAATCGCTGCTTTAATGATCTGCCGCTTTCTACTTTCCCGAAATCATCACCGCAGCTACTTGCGGTGCACCTGACTTGAGTGATGTAGTCCTTTTCTACTAAACCAATCGTTCGGGCATACACTTCACTTCTTAGGTCAATGCCGGTGGTGTTTTCGGGAATGTCTTCGATGATTACCCGGATTTGGTCCTCAACAGGCACGTCGGTAAAATCAGATGACATCAGGTTTTCGTAGTAATAGGTTTGATTTCCTCTGGTATTCAAGCTGTTTCCATCCCATTCTATGCCCTCTCTCACTGGAAAAGTCAACTTGATGAATGGAATATTGTTCTCTGCCACCGATACATTAAGCGAAGTGGGTGTCACCGTCCACAGTGAATCACTCTCCCACTCTCCCATCGCATCGGCTCGTGTGTCTCGCTGAATCAGGTAGGTCGTCTGATCCAATGAAACAAGCGAATCAATGATCGTTTCTCGCAATTGATAGGTCGAGGTATCGGAACCGGTGATCAGGAAGGTTACTTCTTCCACTTCATAAATCCGGTACTGTCCGATTTCCACCGGGTAGTAGTCGACGCCAAGCGCCGAAGGGTCAGCTTCCAATGTTTCATTGCAACCGCAAGCCAAGGCAGCTATGGACAACATTACGCTGACCTTTCTGCCATACAAGGCCATGCTACGTATGATCACCCCTGCCTTCAATTTTGACTATTTTGGTGAAAACTGGCATGAATCCATCCGCCGCCGATCACATCATTTCCTTCATAGAACACGGCCGCCTGACCGGGCGCAATGGCACTGACTCCCTTGCCGAAGTAGACTTTCATCGTATCCCCTACTTGCTCAATGACCGCGGGGGTCCCACCATCGTTGTAACGAACCTTGGTGGTCGTATCTTTTCGTTCTCCCTCGATGGAAGCGTATTTCTGCATGTTTAACTGCTTCACGTACATGCCGTTTCTACTAAGCTCATCAAAGGTGCCTAACAACACGCGGTTGGTCTCTTTCTGTATTTCAGTCACGTACACTGGATATCCTAACGCTACACCCAGACCTTTTCTTTGACCGACTGTGTAAAAAGGATACCCTTCATGTGATCCAATGACCTCTCCGGTCTCCTCCAGGACAAACTCACCGCCCTTGACCTCATCCTGCAAGTTTGGAACTCGTCGCTTCAAAAAACCTCGATAATCATTGTCGGGCACAAAGCAGATCTCATACGATTCCGATTTAGTCACCAGCTCCATGAAGCCTCGGTCTTTAGCCATTTCGTAAATCTCTGATTTTTTCAGGTGACCGAGCGGATATTTCGTCCGACTAAGGCTTTGCTGCGATATTCCCCAAAGTGCATAAGACTGATCCTTATACCCGTCAATCCCTTTGGAAACGACGAATCGGCTGTTTTCTTCCCGAATGTTGGCGTAGTGGCCTGTGGCGATGAATTCACAGTCGAGTCGGTCTGCCCTTCTCAGCAGCGCATCCCATTTAATGTGGGTGTTGCACATCACACATGGGTTGGGTGTTCGGCCCGCGACGTATTCGTCTGTGAAATAGTCGATTACGGCATCGCCAAACTCGTTTCGGATGTCAATGATGTAGTGTGGGAATCCAAGACTTACCGCAATGTTTCGTGCGTCATTGATGCTGTCCAGGCTGCAGCATCCGGTTTCTTTTTTGCTCCCTCCTGAGTTTTGATAGTCCCATGTCTTCATGGTCATCCCTATCACCTCATAACCTTCTTCGTGTAGCAGTACGGCCGCCAGGGAGCTGTCAATGCCGCCACTCATGGCTACTAAAATCCTTCCTTTTTTGCTCATCTGTATGGTATTTCGCCGGGTTCACAGCCACGGTTGATACTTCAGATGCAAAAGTAGGCATTTACCAACTAACCAAGGGGTCCTTCAATAGACCAAATGCTCAATTTTGAGGTACTCTGCTTTTCCTTCTGCATGGGTCACAGCGTCAAGTTTGAGCGGTTTCTCGTTTTTGTCAATCTTGAAGGACCAAACGGGCACCTGCACATGATTGACTGTGTCTTCGGTAAGGCTTCCGGAGAACCAATGCGAAAGGCCTCGTCGCGCATGGGTAGCCATGGCAATCATATCTGCTTTGGAATCTTCCACCTCCATCAGAATGCCGTCTGAAGGGAATACACTATTGATAATGAAGAGCTTATAGTCCACTAATCCACTGGCATTGAAGATTTTTCTAAGCTCCTCACCCACTTTTTCCTCATTTTCAATGTTGTGCGGTGTTTTCACCCAAACAAACTCTAATTCGCACCCGAGGTTTTTCTGCAGGTTGGCTACTTCATGGAGAAAGGATTTCCGGATCTCTCTTAGGTCAATCGGAATCATCACTTTTTGGATGCTGCTAACTTCCACTGGATGCGGTACTGAAATAACAGGGCACGGAACCTGTCTCACGATACGCTCGGTGTTTGACCCGATGAATACTTCCTCCAGTCCAGAACACCCAGTGGTGCCTACTACACACAGATCTATCCCTTCGTCATCGATTTCATCTTTGATGGCGACGATCAGGCCCAATTCACTCACCTTGCCGGTAACAGGAACCTGGTCACTTTGAAATTCACTGACCATTCGCTCCATTCGTTGATTCATCGCTTCGTAAACTTCCTCGTACAGCTTTTTGGTGTTGGTAAATGCGGGATATTGATAATCATTGAAGTAATCAATTTTAGCGCTATTGAGCAGGTGAACAGAGGCACCGTTCCTTTCTGCCAGTTGGATAGCAAACTCGACTGCAGCTTCACTCACTTCAGAAAAATCTACGGGAACTAATATCTTTTTCATATCTGTATTATTTGAAAGACCACTAATGTTGTTTATTACTGCTAATGTAGGCCTGGACCTGTGCAGACAAAATGAGGTACGACAGTCAAAAAATTGATTTAGGTCAGGCCTTGACGCTATTGATGGCGTGCTGCAGGATTCGTGCTGAGTTCATCAGAGCTTGATGCTCGGAAGTAGTTAGATCCATCGAAATCCCACGATCCACCCCTTCTTCGCCAATGAGCATTGGGACAGACAATGCGACGTCTTCGAGTCCAAAATGACCCTGCATCACGGTTGAAATGGTCACAATTCTCCGATCGCCCCTCAGTAGCCACTTCAAAAGGGTGGCAGTGACTAATCCGATGGCATGATTGGTTGCGCCTTTTCTTTTAATGATCTCCTGCGCCGCTCGTTTCACTTGCGCAGCGATTTCTTCTTCCCATACCGCATTCCATCCCTGCCAGTTGCTAATCGGATTGGACCCAATGCGTGCATTGGACCAGACAACCACTTCAGAATCACCGTGTTCTCCGATGACATCGGCATGAACACTTTTCGGATCCACCTTAAGCTGTCTACCAATCATTTCGCGTAAGCGAGCGGTATCTAACATCGTGCCCGTGCCAATGACCCGCTCAGGAGGCATTTCTGTGAATTTCTGGTAATAGTAGGTGAGTACATCTACTGGGTTGGAAACAATGATCAACAGGCCTTGATATCCTTTCAGCTGGTCGGAAATGGACTGTGCAATTAAGATGTTCTCATTCAGAAGTGCTAGTCTGGTTTCTCCGGGTTTACCTCCCCTGCCAGCAGTGATCACAATGGCATCACATGCTCGCATATCAGCAATGGTACAAGCGACGGTTTCGGCGGTAGGAAAGAACGAAGACCCATGATTGAGGTCCATGGCTTCTCCTTCTGCAATTTCGTGCCTGATGTCCGCAACATAAAGTCGTTTGCACAATCCTCGCTGCAGGATGGAAATGGCGACACTGGCCCCTACCCAACCCATGCCAATGATCCCAATGTTTCCGCGGGCCATGACTTAAATCGACTGGCTAAAGGTAGGCGTACTTTTTGCACTCATCGCAAAGTCTTTGTCGAGTGCGGAGCAAATGATGCGAATGATGTCTTTTCCTCGTTCCTGCACCTCCAGTCCCTGCTCGTCGTAAGTGATGAAGCCAGCGTCCCTGAGCTCCGACAACAGCTCGTGGTTGAAGTGAAGTCCGAACCGTAGAAACTCTTCCGGGAGCCAGGAGGTCTTGAAATTGCACATCAGATTGAGAATGTGCTTGCGAATAAACAGGTCGTCCGTAGTATGCAAATGGCCTCTTAGGATTGGCAATTGATCCTGATCCAACTGTTGGTAGTAGGCTGGTATGGTCTTTTCATTCTGAGCAAATCCGGACCAGGTATCGCTAATGGCACTGACTCCCAATCCTACCAGCAGCTTGCTGGTAAATGGAGTATATCCCATGAAGTTTCGGTGCAAATCACCCTGCTCCTTTGCTTTGATTAATTCATCATCCGGAAGTACATAGTGATCCATTCCGACTTCGAGATAACCGGCATTCAAGAAAGCTTCTTTCCCGAGGAGTGAAAATTGATACTTTTCTTCTACTGTTGGCAAGTGCGCCTCGAAAGACTTTTGTGCAGGTTTCACGCTGGGCACGTGTGCGTAGCTATAGTAAGCAATTCGTTCAGGCTTGAGTTGGATCACCTGATCAAGGGTGTTCCTCACGGAGGCCAATGTTTGGCCTGGCAACCCATAAACCATATCGAAATTGACTGATTCATAGCCGAGTTTACGAGCCTGTTCAGTCACTGCTTTTACTTGTTCGAAGGACTGCATGCGATTGATGAGTTTTTGAACGTCCAGGTCGAAGTCCTGAATTCCGAAACTCACACGTCTGAATCCGAGATCCCGAAGCACTTTCAGATGGCTGGTGGTGGTATTCCCTGGATGGCCCTCAAAACTAAATTGCGGTTGCACAGCTACCTCTCCTTCTTGCAGTAGGCCTTGCAAGAGTTTTTTAAGGTTCTCCGGTGAGAAAAAGGTGGGAGTACCTCCACCCAAATGAATTTCTTTTACAATCGGTCGATCCGGGAGTCGATGGATATAAAGCCTCCATTCTTTCAGTAGATGGTCGATGTAGGGTAATTCTACTGCATGGTTCCTGGTGATTCGCGTATTGCAAGCGCAGTAAGTACACAGGCTTTCACAGAAAGGCAGATGAATGTAGACGCTGATTTCCTTGCAGCTTTCCCAGTAAGCATTGGCAAGTGATTTTTCGTATCCCTCGATGTGGAAGCTGTCAGGCTTCCAGAATGGAACGGTCGGATAACTGGTATATCTGGGAACCGGAATGTTAAAGCTCTTGAAGTCCATTGATCAATTTTGATCAAAAGTAGGAGTCATGTAAGGGGTAGCGGGTGACGAAGTAAAGTCGAAATCCTGATTTATGTCAGTAATTCAGAAGCCACAAACGGTGATCAGGCCCATGGCACTTTCGCGAACTTTTGCGTCAAAATCGGGAAAGCTCATCATCGCCCCTCTGTAGATGAGAATCAAACCAGCACATAGCGCCACCAGTTGAAGCGTCCTTGGAATCAATCCCTTGAAACGCTTTAGTAAATAGTTCCCAGAAAAATGAAGTAGGTAAAGGGCGGGGACTGTACCCAGTCCAAAGAAGAGCATAAACAGCGCACCTTGCCAGAGTCCGCCCATGGCAATGGCTCCTGCCGCCGCAATGTAAGTCAAACCGCAAGGAAAAAAACCGTTGGCTACACCGCTGATAAACCACCTTCTTCTCTGTGTGATATTTTTTGAGATCAATGATCGAATCAGGTGATAAAAGCGGGAGGAATAGTAGAAACGCTCCACTCGGTTTCGAATGGAAGGAATCCCGTATAGGGTCAGTATCACCACACCCAAAACAAGGGTTGCAACTTGCTGTACCTTAAGGATGGATACGAAAGATCCCAATGCACCGAGAAAGAGGCCGATGAAAAGGTAGCTCATGATCCGACCGGTATGATAGAAGATGAAACCCGAGTTTTGCTGTGTAGCGTTGAATGCCAGCATGACCGGGCCACACATCCCCACACAATGCAGGCTTCCCATCAGTCCGATCAAAAAGGCACCAATCATTGAAGAAAGATTTTTGATTCCTGAAGAAAGTCGTGCCCGTTAGTTGTCCAGTTGATATTAATCCGATAATTGCCTGGCACCAGGTCTTGCTTGGCTATCTTCTGCACACCTCCTACCAGTTCGATATCGTACGTCTTATCAAAGATCTCTCGAGAAGGGTGATAAAATTGGATGGTCCCTGTGGCTTTCACGTCTGCAAAGTCCAGTAAGACATATTCACGACCCTGTTGGATTTCCACTACCTGTCCAAACTCCCTGGTGTTGGCTTTTTTGACCAGTTTCTGCTGATAGTTGATCTCCTGGGCGTAGTAGTCTTCAGCCACCAGGTCGAAGTCTTCCTGGAACGCTTTGGTTACCATGTATCCGATGAAAGCGGCAAAGCACACAAATGCCAGTACAATTTTATTTCCCCAATTCATAGTTCTTCATTTTTGTGATGGTTCATGGTCAATCATGAGTAATAGATGATCGGTATGAGTTAAGCATTCTGCTGCAATCTCCATTTCTTCATTCTCAAGTATCCATTGTCCATTATCGATTCATTATTAATTATCCATTATCAATTATTCAATGTCCATTCTTCGCGTTCCACTCTCTCTCCTGCCATCAACACTTTCTATTCTGCAACAAGTACTTTCTATTCTGCAATAAACATCCCCTCTTATTCCATTAACTTTAACTCTCTTGCAATAAGCACCTTATATTCAATTACTTACATTTTCTATTCAAAAACATACTCTTCCTATGGTGCACTGAAATCTTTCTCTTATGATTCGAACACTTTCTATCCATCGTTGATTACTTAGCGGGTCCTAAGAAGTTGGTTTTAATGGTCTCAATACGCTCTTCCCCGGAGTACACTCCGATCTTGATCTTCTCACTCATCTTGGTCAGATTGTCGGGTGGAATGATCACAAAGAAGGCCCCCTCGCCTTTTCCCTGGCTTTCCAGGCTCACTGCGCTTCCAACCATTTCCAATGACCCCTGAGGTTCTAATAACTCCAACCGTACATTCACCGGGCTATTGGTTTTATTGACCATGCTCAGCTGATATAAATTGGTGATGTCTCCATTGTCACGCTTTTGAAAAAGCATCCCAGGGGTGCGGACAATCGTCGTTTCAAAGTCGGTTCGAATCCATAGCAGTGTCACCAGCACTCCTAACAGGAGGGTCAGCACGGTAGAATAGGCCTTCATCCGGGTGGTGAATTGGAAGGGCTTCTGATCCGCAATGTTCTGTTCTGAGGCGTATCGTACCAAACCCCGTGGCTTTCCAATTCGGTCCATAATTGAATCACAGGCATCTATGCAGGCAGTACAATTCACACATTCCAGCTGTGTCCCATTGCGAATATCAATTCCGGTAGGACAGACATACACGCATTGCTTACAGTCGATGCAATCTCCGTAACCCTGTGCCTCCCGATCTTCACTCTTTCTGAATTTTGCCCGATCCTCTCCACGTCGATGGTCGTAAGCCACCACGACGCTTTGCCTGTCCAGTAACACACCCTGCAACCGTCCATACGGACAGATGGTCGTGCACACCTGCTCTCGCATTTTACTAAACACTCCATAAAACAGTCCGGTAAAGACCAGCATGGCGATGAAACCTGCCGTATTCTCTGTGGGGCCTGCCTGAATCAAATCCCACAGGCCTTCGACGCCAAGTAGATAGGCCATGAAGGTGTGCATGATGAGGACACTTACCAGGATGAAAGCAAAATGCTTCAATCCCTTCTTCCGGATTTTCTCGGTATTCCAGGGCTGTTTGTCCAATTTTTTTTGTGCCATGTAATCTCCCTCAATCCAGTATTCTATTTGACGGAACACTCCTTCCATGAAGATGGTCTGAGGACAAATCCAACCACAAAAAATCCGGCCAAATACCACCGTAAACAGGATAATGAAAACCAGGGTTGTAATGAAGCCAATAACAAAAAGGAAAAAATCCTGAGGCCAGAACACCTGACCCAGGATGATGAATTTACGTTCGAAAATATTGAACAGTAGTAAAGGTTGTCCACCGATCTTGACAAATGGAGCTCCCAACAGGAAAGCCACTAAAATGTAGCTCACGACCGCACGATAATTGGTCAGCTTTCCTTTCGGTTTCTTAGGATAAAGCCAGATTCTTTTCCCTTTCTCGTCTACGGTAGATAAATGGTCTCGAAAGGTCTCCTCTGCTTTGTCCTGCTCCTGGTAAATGTCAAGTACTTCTGCCATTGATTATTGACGATACTCCTGTTCCAACATCGACATTTCTTCTGTGGCTTCGTCTTCGGAAGTGGTTTCCGCCGCATCCTGCGACTCATCTCCAGCGGGTTCCTCCCGGGTAAACAATTCGCCTTGAGGCTCTTTGGGGTTTGCAGGGGTGGTGCCTTCCATGGTATAGATGTAGCTTGCCACTTGCTGCATCTTCTTGGGTGACAGCTGTGTCTCCCAGGAGATCATTCCTTTGGAAGGGACCCCATACTTAATGGTCTTAAAGATGGACGGCATATCTCCCCCATGCAGCCAATATCGATCCGTGAAATTTGGTCCTACGCCTCCCCCGCCATCATTGGCATGACAAACTGCACAGTTCTGTTCGAAAATCACTTTTCCGGCATTCAGGTCTACTGTAGCATCCGCAAGGGTAACATTATTTTCATCGATCAGATTGTCCAAAGAAGCGAGGTATACCTGTACTTCTTCTTTAGCTTTTTGCATGTCAGCCTGGAATTCTTGGTCTTGTGTAGGCATATCCAGAAAGTAGAAGTTGACGAGGTAAATGGCGCCAAAAACGATCGTCCCATAGAAACCATATAGCCACCAGGGAGGTAATCGATTGTCCAGTTCTTTGATCCCGTCATACTCATGGTCGGTGACGACCTCAGCCTCTTTCGCTACCGGCACCGACGCATTGATCCGGTTCCAGAACTTTCGCCAAAAATCGACTTCTTCTTCCCCTTCTTTTGCTGGAATCAGCTCTGGTTCTGCAACCGCTATTCCCATTTCAACCTTTCTGGCTCGTACCATGGTTTTCATGGCCACCAACATCACATACATGGCCATGATCGCCACCAGGCACACCAGTACGGCAAGGCCCAGCACAATCTCTACCTGGAATTGTTCCAATAAGGAGGCTTCCCCCTCGGTCTGGGCAGCTCCAACTCCGGGAAGGATGGCCGCCACGGTTAGGAAAATGTATTTCAGCTTATTCATGATCGGTTTCATTGTCGTTTAATGGAATATTGGAGATGTCTTTGAAAATCTTCTTGTCCACTTTGATTACATAGATGGTCAATGCGAAAAAGAAGGTAAAGAAGATCAGAAAGGAGATCACCGGATAAACCTCTATTCCGGCGATGGTTTCCATATGGTGTT
>CAZQDI010000071.1:0-19706 GCA_964591785.1 uncultured Roseivirgaceae bacterium | reverse complement strand
AATCTTGCCTCTAAGCTTGATCTAATTACCTTTGCGCCTCATTTATTATGTGGTCCAAACTAGCACATGTAATCCTACGTTTTCGTGTCACCTTGATGGTCATTCTTGCGGGGATAACTGTATTCATGGGTTATCAGGCTTCCAACATCAAGTGGTCTTACAATCTTGCGAATATTGTTCCTCCTGACGACCCCGATATGGTCTATTTCAAACAGTTTAGGGAGACGTTCGGCGAAGACGGAAACATCATGGCCCTTGGTGTTCAAGACAGTTCAATTTACAAGCTGGAACAATTCAGAAAATTCAGTACGCTAGTTACAGACCTTCAAAATAAAGAAGGCATAAAAAATGTTTTGGGTCTTCCAAATCTTCAGAAACTTGAAAAAAATAATGAAAAACGGGCATTTGAATTAAAGCCGGTTTTTGAGTCAATTCCCGAAGACCAACAGACGTTAGATAGCTTACTGAAGGGTGCAGCCAGCCTGAAGTTTTACAGTGGTCAGCTGATGAATTCGGAGAATGGGGCAACACTTATTCTTGTTACCGTCGATAAAGACATACTTAATTCCAAGAATCGTGATCAGTTAGTGCATTTTGTAATTGACAAGGGAGAGTCTTTTGAAAAAGAGACCGGTATTGATGTACATTTCGCAGGTCTACCGTATTCAAGATCCATTACTACTAGTAAGATCAAGGCTGAACTTAACATGTTTCTTGTCCTTTCTGTACTAGTTACAGGAGTTGTCCTCTTTTTGTTTTTTAGGTCTTTCAAGGCAGTATTCTTCCCTTTAATTATTATCGGGGTGGTTGTTGTCTGGGTGCTGGGAACCTTAGCATTACTTGAATACAGGATCACACTACTTACCGGCTTAATTCCGCCAATAATTGTGGTTATTGGTATTCCAAATAGTGTTTACATGCTCAACCGATATCACCTTGAGTATAGCGAACACGGTGACCAGATGAAGGCGTTAAGCAGGATCATTCGAAAGATCGGAGTTGTCACCTTCATTACTAACCTGACTACTGCGGTAGGTTTTTTCGTATTAGTGACTACTCAAATTAATATACTTGTTGAATTTGGTATTGTTGCCGGAATAAATATTCTGGCAACGTTTGTGGTCAGTATTATCCTAATTCCAGGTGTGTTCTCATTATATAAGCCACCTTCGCAAAAGCACCTAAAACACTTAAATTTTAAAATGTTGGATTGGGCTATCAAGAAGATTGATGTGATGGTACACTCCTACAAGCCGCTGATCTTTATTGTGACTGTTATCGTTGGAGTTGTCTCAGCCTATGGGTTGACCAAAATAAAGGCCGTCTCGTACATGGTTGATGACATTCCCGAAAACAGTCCCCTAAAGAACGATCTGGCCTTTTTTGAACAAAACTTCAGTGGGGTGATGCCGCTGGAGGTAATAGTCGATACTGGAGATAAGAAGGGGGTTCAAAATCTGAGAAATCTTAGAAAGATCAACGAGTTTGAGAGTTTCATTTCATCATTAGAGGGAATCTCTCAGCCAGTTTCTGTTGTCAGCTTTGCCAAAGCTGCAAGACAGGCCTTCTACAATCAAAGTGAAGCTTTTTATTCACTTCCTTCAAACCGAGATCTTGGATTCATTATGAGGTATTTGAGCGAAGGTGAGACCGAAGAGTTGTCGCAATCCTTTATTGACTCTACCGGCCAGTACGTGAGAGTCTCATTAAAAATGGCTGACATAGGATCGAGCAAGTTGGATTCACTTGTCAATGATGTGATAGCCCCTCAAATTGATAGCATCTTCGCCGATTCAAAAATGGACGTCAATGTGACAGGTACGACATTGATGTTCATCAAGGGAAATAAATTTCTGATTAAGAATTTGCTGACTTCCATGCTTATTGCATTTATCATCATCGCTTTTATTATGGGCTTGCTATTTAGGAACCTCAAAATGATCATGATCTCTATCGTACCTAATGTGATTCCCCTGCTGATAACAGCGGGCATCATGGGTTATTTTGGAATTCCACTAAAACCAAGTACTGCCTTAATTTTTAGTATTGTTTTTGGTATTTCTGTAGATGATTCCATTCACTTCCTTGCCAAGTATCGTCAAGAGCTCTTTGCCCAACAATTCAACGTTTCGGAGGCAATCAGTAAAAGCATTCGAGAGACTGGATCAAGCATGATTTATACCTCAATCATTCTTTTTTGTGGATTTATCATTTTTGTTCTATCAGAGTTTGGAGGAACAATCGCTCTAGGAAAGCTGACTTCTATAACTCTTTTCTTTGCTATGCTGACGAATGTGATTGTACTGCCAGCATTGATTATACAATTCGATTCAGGAAAAAGAAATCGAGAAAGGCATCCTTTAATTGAAAGTGTTCCTGAATTGGCCGAAGGGATTGATAACGAAGAAAACAAAAGACCTCATTCATAAATTCGAATACAGCTGTGAAGTATCCTGAACATAAACAAATCAGCTATTCAGCTATAGCCAAGGACATCCTTAAATTTTGGGAAGAAGAGAACATCTTTGAACGGTCAGTTTCTAGTAGAGAAGGGAACGAAACATTCACCTTTTATGAGGGCCCCCCTTCCGCCAATGGAACTCCGGGAATCCATCACGTAATGGCAAGGACTGTGAAGGACATTTTCTGCCGCTATAAGACCTTGAAAGGCTATCAGGTTAAGCGAAAAGGCGGATGGGATACGCATGGACTTCCAGTAGAGTTGCAAGTAGAGAAAGAACTTGGAATCACCAAAGATGATATTGGGAAGAAGATTTCAGTTGAGGACTACAATAAAAAGTGCCGAGAAGCGGTCATGAAATACAAAAGCCAATGGGATGATCTGACACAGCAGATGGGCTATTGGGTTGACCTGGATAACCCCTATGTGACCTTTGAACAAGACTATATTGAATCGGTTTGGAATCTTCTCAAAAGGCTGTTTGACAAAGGCCTGCTCTATAAAGGGTATACAGTACAGCCCTATTCACCAGCGGCAGGTACTGGATTAAGTTCACATGAGTTGAATCAACCAGGTACATACCGCGACGTAAAAGACACGTCGATTGTAGCACAGTTTAAGGTGAGACCAGATGACCGTTCTTCTTTTCTTTTTGATGAAGCGAGTGAGGACGTTCGAATACTGGCATGGACCACTACACCTTGGACCTTGCCATCAAATTGTGCGCTTGCCGTAGGCGAGAAAATCAACTATGTGAAGGTCAGAACCTTTAATCAATATACCTCAGAACCAATATCAGTTGTTCTTGCCAAGGACCTCATGGGTAAGTACTTTCCTGACAAAGCAAGAGATCTTTCAATGGAAGAATACAAGCCTGGTGATAAGCTAATTCCCTTTGAGATTAGGAACGAGTTTGTAGGCAGCGAACTGTTAGAAGTGCGTTATGAGCAGCTAATGCCCTATGTAACCAATGAGGATCTAGAGCAAAATGCCTTTCGAGTGATTCCTGGCGACTTTGTGTCGACAGAAGACGGTACAGGGGTAGTTCACACCGCGTCCGTGTTCGGTGCGGATGACTTCCGCGTAACGCAGCAAGCGGGAGTACCCTCTGTGATGATCAAAGATGAGAAAGGTCAGGAGTCGCCACTGGTGGACAAGAAGGGAAGGTTTGTGGAAGAGGTGGTTGATTTTGCAGGCCGGTTCGTCAAAGCAGAATACTATTCTGATGAGGTACTGGCTGACCCTGACTTCAAGCCTACCGATGTGCTAATCGCAATAAAACTCAAAGAGGAGAATAAGGCTTTCAAAGTCGAAAAATATGAGCACTCCTACCCGCACTGTTGGAGAACTGACAAGCCTGTTTTATACTATCCCTTGGATTCATGGTTTGTAAAAACCACCTCCTTGAAGGAGCGGTTGGTTGAATTGAATAAGACGATCAACTGGAAACCTGAAGGTACCGGAACTGGCAGATTTGGCAATTGGCTTGAGAACCTAGTCGACTGGAATTTGAGTCGCTCAAGGTTTTGGGGCACGCCATTGCCCATATGGGTTACAGAAGATCGTGATGAAATGAAGTGCATAGGCAGCATTGAAGAACTGCAAAAAGAAGTTCATAAATCTGCGGAAGCAGGTTTCATGGCTGCTGATCTTCCTGATGATTTTGACCTGCACCGGCCGTATGTCGATGACATTGTCTTGGTGAGTGATTCTGGAAAGAAAATGTTTCGTGAATCAGACTTGATTGACGTGTGGTTTGACTCTGGCTCCATGCCGTATGCCCAATGGCACTACCCTTTTGAGAACTCAGAAACTTTTAATGCAAATTATCCGGCGGATTTTATAGCTGAAGGTGTAGATCAGACGAGAGGATGGTTTTTTACATTGCATGCCATAGCTGTTCTATTAAATGATTCAGTTGCATTTAAGAATGTTATTGCCAATGGGTTGGTACTGGATAAAAATGGCAATAAGATGTCAAAACGACTGGGTAATGCCATCAATCCTTTTGAGACACTTGACAAATACGGGGCCGACCCCACCAGGTGGTATATGATTGCCAATGCGAATCCTTGGGACAACCTCAAGTTTGATTTAGAAGGGGTTGTCGAAGTACAGCGAAAATTCTTTGGCACACTGACCAATACGTACTCATTTTTTTCCCTGTATGCGAATCTGGACGGATTTCAGATGGATCCAGGATCATTGAGCGAGGTAGTTCAAAGGCCACGGTTTGACAGATGGATTATTTCAGAGCTTCAAGTCTTAATTAAGGAAGTGACATCTTTTTATGAAGCATATGAACCAACTAAAGCGGCGAGGGCCATTCAAGACTTTGTCAATGATCAACTGTCAAACTGGTACATCAGGCTTTCAAGAAAAAGATTTTGGAGGACCGAATTAAATGATGACAAGAGGGCTGCTTATGAAACCCTGTATGAATGTCTAAAAACAACCGCACAGCTGATGAGCCCGATAGCTCCATTTTATGCAGATTGGCTCTATCGGAACTTAACCAATAGTAAGATAGAAAAGACAGGAGTACCCTCAGTACACCTTTCTTCATTTCCTGAGGCAAGTGATATTTTCATAGATGAAAAGCTTTCAGCAAGTATGCATTTTGCCCAGGACATCTCATCGCTTGTGCATTCATTAAGGAAAAAGGAAAAAATCAAGGTTCGTCAACCCCTTCATAAGGTGTTGATTCCCATTTTGAAACCTGAGGCAAAAGCTCAAATTGAAGCGGTTGAGGAGTTGATTCTTTCTGAAATCAATGTGAAGGAAATCGAATACGTTAGTGACGACTCTGGAATTCTTGTCAAAAAGATCAAACCCAACTTTCGTAGGTTGGGTCAAAAATATGGTCCGATGATGAAATCCATTACAGCCATTATCAATGGAATGGATAAGAAAGATGTTTCTAGCATTGAAAAAGAGGGGAGATTTCCCATTATGGTGGATGGGAAAGAAATCATCCTGACCTTGGATGATGTAGAGATTAGCTCGGAAGATATTCCGGGCTGGTTGGTTGCTTCTGAAAATGGATTGACAGTTGCTTTAGATATTGCAATAACTGACTCCCTGAGAAAAGAAGGCCTCAGCAGAGATATGGTAAATCGAATCCAGAATTTGCGGAAAGAAAAGGGCTTTGAAGTACAAGACAAGATTGCAATATCTTACGCCACTGAGGATCAAATGCTACGAGATGCATTGCTTGAATTTGGAGATTATATTAAGACCGAAACACTTGCTATTTCGTTAGCATCCGATAGTATTAGAAATCCCGATAAATTTGATATTGACGGCATAGAAATTGATGTTGAAATTGAGATTAAGAACGAATGAAGAACCCTGCACTGAAGTATTTTCTAATAAGTCTGGTAGTGATCATCGTGGATCAGGTCGTAAAGCTGGTTGTGCATTATAACATGCAACCTGGGTCGCAAGGTCAAATACTTTTGGTGGGTGAGTTGTTCAAACTACATTATCTGACCAACCCTGGGATGGCTTTTGGGTTAAAACTGGATTTTACCTATGGCAAACTTATCTTGACCATCTTCAGAATTGGCGCCATGTTTGCCATTGGCTACTATTTGTATTCATTGGTAAAAAGCAGTGCCAATAAGGGCTTCTTAATTTGCATCGCATTGATTTTAGGGGGTGCCATTGGTAACTTAATAGACTCTATCTTTTATGGTGTCTTACTAGATAATGCTCCCTATGATTCTCCGACACCATGGTTCCATGGCCAGGTTGTTGACATGTTTTATATAGACATATGGGAAGGGTATCTACCCAACTGGATTCCTCTTCTTGGTGGTGATTACATGGCACTATGGCCTGTTTTTAACATTGCTGATGCATCTATTTTTGTGGCTATTTGCATCATAATTCTCTATCAGAAGAGGTATTTCAAAAAGGAAGAAGAGACCCCTGAACCTGAGAACCAACCTGAGATTGCTTCCTAAAAAATTCATCTAAAATTCATTTGGACTAGATGATTTTTTCCAAGCGGTGGTATACATTACGATTGTGAACGCTAAACCACGTGTTTTAAAAGCATTTGAGGCGCTTGACCAATCCATTCAAGAGCAGATTAAACTGGCATATCCTGAAGGTTTTGAGGACCATCTTATCAGGTTTACTAACAAAGATGGAGAGTATCAAAGCGGGCTTCCTTTCGAAACCGAAGACAGGTACTACTTGGTGAAAATGACCAAAGAAGAGGCAGGTGAGATCATAGCTGAGGACGATGATTATGATGATGATGGCAACTTGAAAGAAGATGTTAAGGAAGAGTATGAGGAAAAACATGAGGAGGAAGATCTTGAAGATTGAACTTCCTCCCAAGCATTCTTCACTTATTCTGCTATTTCAAATACTACTCTCATTTCAGCTCGAATCTTAATTCTTTTGAAATCGACATTTGATTCATAGCTGTCTGCCGTTTCCATTCGTAAGGCCATGTTTGACTGCACTAATGGCTGTTGGTAGCCGTATTCAATTTCTTGAGCTTCGAGAATTCGACCTACTTTTTCGTCAACACTCTCCAGCAAATAGGCGGCTTTTTCCTTGGCTGCTTTCATCGCCCCAATCTTTACCTGCTTTCGATAACTTTCTATTTCGCTATGAGAATATGTTTGTACATTCATATTTGTCAGTCCCTCAGGATCCAACATATCTACCAGGTCGTTCATCTTTTTTAAGTCTTCCACTTCCAAAATGAAATTCTTACTTCCGAGAAAATCGTCTGGCCTCCTCTTTCGCCAGTTCCAGTTGTATCCATAAATGTTCTGAACCCTAAGTTTGTCTTCATCAATATTTAGTCTTTTGATGGCTTTGGTCAAATCCGATTCCAACTTGTCTAAAGAGACTTTGCTGCCGCCTTTTTTGTATTCCTTAATGGTAATTCCTACAAATATCTCATCTGGAGTGATTTCCATTTCACTGCTTCCCTTGACCTCTATAGATCTTGTGATGAGCTGCTTACTTGTCTGTCCTGAGACGGTAAAGCTCAAAATCGTTAATGCAAATACTATTGTTTTCATGATTTTGAGCTGCTGACTTGTCTGTCCTGAGACGGTAAAGCTCAAAATCGTTAATACAAATACTATTGTTTTCATGATTTCCATTTTTAGTATACTAGTATAGATGATTTCTTAGTAGAAATTCCACAAGCAAATTGAGTGCTTCTTTTCTTAAGGGCAAATAACAGTAGTTGCAAGGAACCTATTTTGGGAGAGCTTTTTTAATTGACTAGTCAATTCCTTCGGTAATTATTTCTGGCTTTCCTTCAAGAGTTTTATGGACAGGACAGCGGTCTGCTATTTCGATCAACCGTTTTCTTTGTTCATCGGTTAGGTTTCCTTTTAATCTAATTGTGCGCTTCATGACGTCGATCTTACCCTTCGGACTTTCGCTATTTTCTCCATCTTGTTTGTGGATTTTATCGTGTGTCAAATCTACTTCTACTTCCTGAAGATCTATCTTTTTGAAATCCGCATACATTCTCAGGGTCATGGCGGTGCAGGCACCCAGAGCCGACAGTAGAAATCCATAGGGAGTTGGGCCATTATCCTCACCACCAACGCTTGGTGGCTCATCCGCAATGAGAGTGTGCCTGCCGGCTGTGATTTCAGTGGAATACCCACTTTTACCAATTCTTGCCTTTACCTCACCTTCTGGCATCTCTTGGGTCTCGTTGAGTTCCACATACCTGTCTGCCCAATTTGCAATCATCATTCCTGCATATTTTGCATCCTCTTCCTGTGTAAGTAAGTGATTGGCTCCATCCAAGGAAACAAAGCTCTTAGGATGCATTGCACTTACATAGATTTCTTGAGCATTATCAATTCCGACAATGGTATCTTGAGGAGAGTGAAGGATCAATAGTGCTTTTCCTATTTTGTTTATAATCTCGGTCCCTCCTTTTTTGGCAAGGTCATCAAGAAATTGTTTCTTCATTTTGAAGGGTCTTCCGCCAATACTAATTTCGGCTTCACCGATTTGTTCAAGCTCTTCCTTTCCAGCTTCTAAAAGGTGTGAAACATGTGAAGGATCTGCTGGAGCCCCAATCGTGGCAATGGCTTGCACTCCCTTAAGATCAGCACCAATGTGCAAGACAGCCGCTCCTCCCAATGAGTGACCTACAAGAATCTTTGGGGCTTCGTAGTTGTTTTCCAGAAATTGATAGGCTTCTTGAAGGTCTGAGAGGTTTGTACTAAAATTTGTGTCTGAAAAGTCACCTTCACTTTGGCCCAGCCCTGTAAAATCAAACCTCAATACTGCCATCCCCAGATTAGTAAATGCCTGGGAAATATGATCGACAGATTTTAGGTTCTTAGAACAGGTGAAACAATGGGCAAATAGGACAAATGCTCTTGGTTTGGCTATGAGTGGAAAATCAAGCCGACCCGATAGGTCTTGACCCTCGGAGTTGGCAAAAGATACTTTTTGAAATCGCATTGGGTGGGTTTTTTAAATTATCTTGAAAGGTGAAACTATTTGAAAGGTTTATTGTCATTAAACTACTAGATTTTTTTAGGTTGAAAAGGTTTCCTTCCATATTATTCCTTCTATCTGTCGGGTATTTTGCCGCAGCTCAGACCCTGAGCTATGAGGTGATCAAAGGAAGTAAGAAACTCGGAGACATGACAGTGAAACGGACTGGATTAAAGGATCAAACCTATTATGAAATAGAAAGTAAGGTCACTTTTAGACTCTTGTTTGCTTTTACGGTTGATTATGAATCCACAAGTGAATACAGACAGGGTCAGCTAATAAAGGAATATACCCACAATCAACTGAATGGAAATACACAGAAAAAGTCCACCATCTGGTGGGATGGAAAGAAGTATACGCTGGACTTAAATGGGTCGCGATCAGAGAGCCGAAATTCTATCGACTACTCTGTTGCAGCGGTATACTACGAGGAACCGTATGATGGCCAAAAAGTGTATTCGCCACAATTTGGTGAATTTCTAGTGTTCGAACAGATTGGTGATCATATCTATGAATTAATCTCTCCAGACGGAAGAAATGAATATTACTATACCAATGGAATCTGCACAGAGGTCAAGGTTTTTCGGGATTTTGCAAAATTTTCGTTTGTGATGACCCCTGAATCATTGGTCGCTGTCAAGCAAAAGAAGATCTTGGGAGGAGGGATTGGCGTTGACTAGTTGGGTCTTAGTGACCAAAACAAAGGCCTACATCTCCAAGTCTGCAAGTGTTTCCTTAATCAAAATTCGGTACTCTTCAACTCGGTCGATCACTTCTTTGACCTTTTCATGATCTTCTAAATCAAGTTCATTATACCCTTTGATCAGATGCTGCATTTTGTACATTCCAAGAATTTTCAGATGGGGTAAGATGTTGTGGGTAATGTCGTCTAGTTCTTCAATGTCTTTATTGTACATCGCATTCTCGTATGCGATCTTAAATTCATCAACCCGTATACTGAATGCATTTGCAAAAAACTCAAGAGCCTCCTTGGTTTGGGCATGTTCTTTCAATGAATCCACTGAAATTTCCTGATCCTCAGGAACGACGTCACTCGTGAGTACTTGTTTCTTACTTTTCTCAATCTGCTTTCTCCTTAGTTCTTTTTCCTCATCAGACAGATTTTGGTAAGTATCATCCGTATTGAGCAAGAGGACTTCTCTTAATTCCTCAGGCTTAAAAGGCTTTCCGAGAAAACCAACCATGCCCGCATCTTTGATTTTGATTTCAGTCATTTCATCGATTTCGGCTGTCAATGCAACAATGGGAGTCCTGAAGTCTTCTACAGATTCCAGGATCTTTTCCGTAGCATCATATCCTGACATATCAGGAAGACGAATATCCATGAAAATGAGGTCGTATACGTTATCTTTTGCGCATTCAACCGCCTCGGTTCCATTAGCTGCGAAAGTCGAGGCAATTCCCCATTTATCAAAGTACTGTTCGATCACAAGTTGGTTGATTTCATTATCCTCCACACACAGAACACGAAGATCCTTCAGGATATTTGAATCATCGAGAAACTCTGTTACTGTCTCTTCTTCGTCACGATCTTTTACTTCGATGAACGGAATGCTAAACGAAAAGATTGAACCAACCCCGACTTCACTTTCTACCTCAAGCCCTCCTCCTAAAAGTTGTGCGAGTTCGCGTGATATGGACAATCCAAGACCAGTGCCGCCGTATTTTCTAGCCGTTGAAACACTTTCTTGTTCAAATCCAACGAATATTTTTTCAAGCTTATCTTCCGCAATACCTATTCCAGTATCTGACACACTGAAAACAATCATGTCTCCTTTCTTATCAACAGAAACTTTAATCTCACCTTTTTCCGTAAACTTGATTGCGTTACCCACAAGGTTGATGAGTACTTGATTTACTTTTAGGCGATCTCCGGAAATAAAGGCAGGTACTTTGGGATCAACAAGATAGTAGAGTTTTATTCCTTTTTCTTTGACAGAGAATGAAAGCGTGAGCATGATGTTCTGCAGCAACTGCTCGATTGCAAAATCAGTAACCTCCAGGCGAAGTCTGCCAGACTTTATTTTGCTAAAGTCAAGAATGTCATTGACGAGTGCTAAGAGATGCTGTCCCGAAAAATGGAGTGTATTCAGCTTTGGAATATGTTCGGATTTCGGCTTATCAGAAAGCATGAAGTCAGTGATGCCGATGATAGCATTTAATGGTGTTCGGATCTCATGACTCATTGAAGAAAGAAATTGATCCTTCACTTTAGCCGCCTCTTCTGCTTTTTCAACAGCATCTAACAGGCTTAGCTCGTGTTTTTTCTTCTCGGTGATATCCTGCAACGTGGTGGAAATAGCTGCGACTTCTCCAGTTTCAGACACTCCAAATCGAGTATTCATGTCTAAATAGAGTGCTTTGTCATCACTGCTAATACCTTGGAATTCAACTTTTATGGGGTTATGACCTTTCAGTCCTTCTTCCCAGGCCTGGTGTACTCTGACCTTATCTTTTTTAGAAACTAGAAGATCAAAAATGTCCTTCCGTTGATCCCGTGTCATTTCACCGGTAATCTTGTTGGGCACCTTTAAAGTCTCAAAAAAGTTTTCAGAATAATCGTAGGATTGCTTCTTGAAGTTGTAGGCCATACTTCCGATTTTGGCCATATTTTGCGCATGAATCAGTTGCTTTTTTGTTGCTTCAATAACTCGCTTTTGAATACTAAACCTACGAATAATCCAAATTGCAATTAGTAGCAGTAGGATGAATCCAAAAATGATGGCCAGGAAGGTCTTTACATTTTTCCTGAATGTTTCAGCTATCTTATTTTTTTCTTCTTCTATTTCCTTGATTTCTTGCTCTTGCTGTCGTAACCGGTCACGCAATAGCAAAATCAACTCCAGGCTATTGGCTTTTGTGTCCTGAAATAAGCTGTCCAACAAAGTAATTGATTCGTCAAATTGCAGCGCCTGGTTGAGAAGTCGTTGTTGTTGTTCATCTGATAACTCAGGTAAGTAACCCAAGCTATCGGTAATATCCATGATCCGCTCATTTTGTTCCTTAAATTGGGATTGCTGATAGGTATAGTACGCAACTAAACTATCAATTCGGTTGCTAAGCTTCTCCCCTGAATAAATTGCTGTATCAATTTGGGATAAAGGAGTTGCAGCCGCTGGATCGGGATCATTCTGTGCAACCGAATTCGTCACATCTTGATTGCCTAGAGCTGGTTTGTCGATCAGAACAACTTCAAATTCTCCTTGCCCTAAGTTAATGATTTCATTCACCTCAAATTCGTCAATTTGAATAGTAGACTTCGTAAAAGTGATTGCAGATGAGGTATAGAATTCTCCCTGGTTATTCGTAACAAAAGGATCACCACCAATTAAGACCAGTGAATTTTGGAGCAGTTCTCCGCTTTGTTTTTTGATGACAATCTTATACTCTTCTTCAGCAACCTGACCAGTGAGAGTGATGGATATTTCACCTCGATCCAGGTCGTTATTTTCTCTTTCTATTGTGAAATCGATTTCATCGATTGTTAGCGCGGACGAAAGGTCGACTTCTTCTTCATATGGTATCTTGAATTGAAATTGACCATTCGCATTGGTAGTTTCCTGTAGGCTTTGAGATGAAGACTTGAGTAAAACACTTATACTTGGAATAGGCTTTCCGGACCTGGAAATAAGTCTACCATTAATTCTCTTGATTGTTGCACGACGGATGCTGATTAATAAGGTGTTTCCGCGACTGATGGTTCCAGCAAGTTCGTAGCCTCTTTTGACTATGGTGACTCTGTCGAGATTTGTGGATGCAGGCACCTCGACCAACCCTTGATCATTTGTTACAAATGCCTTCTCGATTCCCTGGAAATAGACGGAGGTGCCGACTACTGGTGCATCGTCTTCATTCACAACTTCAACTTGAATTGAATTTTGAGGAAAGGCCAGGGTCAGTACAGCTAGAGAGAGAATTAAAACGGAAAATCTCCGTACCAAATCATTCATCGGATTGCCATTTAATTTCAACTTTTCGGTTACGAGATAAATCCGGTCCTTCAATTTCCCCCTTAGCCTGAATCCGAAGTTTATCTTTGTCAATCCCGTTCCTAGCCAAATAGTCTAATACTGATCGGGACCTGCGAAAAGATAGCTTTAAATTATAGTCACTTGGACCTATTTGATCCGCATAACCGTTAAGATAAAGAATATAATTTTCTCGGTTCTTAACTTCTTCAATCACAGCGTCCAATAACCTTGTAAATTCAGATCCAATATCGTGACTATTAGTCTCAAAATATAAGACCCTCTCAACTTTTGTAATGTCAAACTCATTGATCTCCTCCTTTTTCTCCTGTTCTTTTTCGAGTTTTACGGTTTCTGTTGCAATATTCAAACTATCGACCCACTGCTTCTCCAGGCGTTTTGGGACTTTAGCTAATATTGGATTGAAGTTGAAATCATTCTTAACATCAATTGGAATTTTTTTCACTCCCTCAGGAGCCTGATAGCTAATGACATTACTTGGCATTTCGTCTTGTTCTGTAATCGCGAAACTGAATTGATTGTCGTTTTTGTCTTTGAATGTGACATTAACAATGTAATCCCCTTCGTACAGGTTTAACGAATCCTTGACGAAGGTCACATGCATATCAGTACTTATGGGCAAGAAAATTTCATAATCTCCTTTGATGTCCGTGTATGCATAAATAAGACTGGAATCGTACTCAAAATCAATCCGGACATCAGGAATTGGGTCGCCATCATCTGCTAAAACCTTACCTTGGACTTTCACCTTGTTAAATAGAAATACCCTATAAATATCAAGTGACCCAAGACCTTTGTTTCTTGTTGAACTTATGTAACCGACTTTTCCTTCCATGGAATAGTAAATGTCTTCATCTACTGTATTGACTGGGTAACCAAGAGAAAGCGGTTCACTCCATGATTTACTTACACTATCATATTTGGTCTGGAATACATCATACCCGCCAATGGAACCATGTCCCCTCGAGCTGAAATAAAAGATTCCATCTTTGGCAAGAAAGGGAGCGTCTTCATCCAAATCTGTATTTAGCGCTACTAGAGGTATTGGGTCTGACCAGTTTCCGTTGGAAAGCTTTTCGGCGCGATACAAATCGAGATCTCCTCCGGGTGACTTTAGATCCGAAGAGAAAAAAATAGTGTTTTGATCTTGTGTAATAAAACAATGAGTCACAACTCCAGGGTCCGTGTTCAGGTCTATTTCATCACTGCGTTCCCAGACATCGCCAATAAGGTTTGACTCATACAATTTTCCATCATGGAAAGAGATCATGGTTTTTCCCTCGTTAATAATTTGGATAGGTGCATCGTGTCTTTTTTCGTTCTCGATGTTCGATTTCACTGAGATTGGTTTGGTCCATTCACCCACAGAGTCAATTGTTGTCAAATAAATTGATTCAAATGCCATTCCGTCAAAATCAGTTTTTTCTTCACTTTCACCTCTTGAAGTAAACAGCAGGGTATTGTAATCATTGTACATCACGGAGCAATACTCTCGTTGTCCCGAATTGATTTCATCTCCAAAATTTTGGATGATGATTCCGTCCTCATCTGAGTAGAAGCTAGAAGATCCTCTAATTTTTGTTCGGAGCTCCTCTGAAGCAAGCTCCTCAGAATTTTCAATATTCCGTGCAACTATTGCAGCGGAATCAAATTGTTCTTCGTAGTAATACGCCAAAGCAAGATCGAACAAATTATAGCTATCGGGTTCTTCAAGACGTTTAAT
Source organism: uncultured Roseivirgaceae bacterium (assembly GCA_964591785.1). Lineage (GTDB taxonomy): Bacteria > Bacteroidota > Bacteroidia > Cytophagales > Cyclobacteriaceae > Ekhidna. The sequence continues at coordinate 5,011 of CAZQDI010000071.1, read as the reverse complement.
GAGTGATTTTATGCGGTCTTCTTGATGAAGAGCCAGGTAGCATTCCGACAGGTAGGAGGCAACTTCATTTTTGTATTCGACTTGATCCAAGACAGTCTCCAGTCGGTCTCTTGCTTCTACATAGTTTCCATTGTCAAGTAGTCTTAGCGCTTTGCGAAAGTTCTGATCAGGGTTTTGGCTGAAAGAATTGAAAGAAATCAAAACCAGGACAAATGGGAAAACCCTTAAAAACAAGCATTTGATGTAGCGGGGTGATGAATACACAGGAACGAAAAAACGGATAATTTGTGACTAAATTTAGCTAGAACAAGGCAAAAAAATGAATTTTTGCCTAAAAGGCAATTTTAGGAAAGTCACGTTTCATTTTCCTAGCGCTCAGGTTCGGAAGAAAGAGTCGACAAATTCTGCCTTGTTGAACACCTGAAGATCTTCTACCTTTTCACCTACACCAATGTATTTTACAGGGATTTTGAATTGATCTGAAATTCCTATTACAACACCACCCTTAGCTGTCCCATCCAACTTTGTAATGGCAAGAGAAGTAACATTTGTGGCTTTTGTAAATTCTTTAGCTTGAATAAATGCATTTTGCCCAGTACTGCCATCAAGTACAAGCATCACATCGTGCGGGGCATCTGGAATAAATTTTTGAATGACATTTTTGATTTTTGAAAGCTCATTCATCAAGTTGACTTTCGTATGAAGTCTTCCTGCCGTGTCTATGATGACGACATCGGCATCTTCTTCTTTACCCTTTTTGGCTGCCTCAAATGCTACTGCAGCAGGATCCGTATTCATTCCCTTAGAAACCACGGGCACATCCACTCTTTCTCCCCACATGATCAATTGATCTACCGCTGCCGCACGAAAGGTGTCAGCTGCGCCAAGAATGACCTTCTTATCTAGAGCTTTAAATTGGGCCGCCAGTTTGCCAATCGTTGTGGTTTTTCCGACTCCGTTAACACCAACCACCAAAATAACGTAAGGCCCTTCAACAGGGGGTAAATCGAAGTCAAGAAGGTCCTGCGTATTGTTTTCTTCCAGCAATCCAGCAATCTCATCTCGAAGTATCTTGTTTAACTCATTTGTGTTCAAATACTTATCCCTGGCTACTCGTTCTTCAATCCGTTGGATAATCTTAACCGTTGTGTCCACGCCAACGTCCGAAGTGATTAGGACCTCCTCAAGTTCATCTAAGACCTCAGCGTCAACACTGGACTTGCCAACAACTGCCTTATTTAGTTTCGAAAAAAAGTTGGATTTTGACTTTTCAAGCCCTTTGTCAAGAGTCTCTTTTTTCTCCTTGCTGAATGCTTTGAATATTCCCATTGAAGCAAAAATAGGATGATTACAAAAAAAAAGGGCACTCCGCTCGAGTGCCCTGAAATCTGATTGAATATTAAAGTTATTGCTTCATAATTTTATGGGTCTTCACATCACCATCTACAACGATCTGCAACAGGTACAAACCCTGCTGAAGATGGACCATTTCAAAAGTGTCCAAGCCTCTTCCTTGCTCAATTACTTTTCCTGAAAGTGTCAAAAGTCTGACCATTGCCTCAGGAGATACATTTTTAATGTAAAGCCTGTTCTGCACTGGGTTCGGATAAACGATGACTTGCTGTTCAATCTCCTCTTCAAAATCGGCCTTAATTCCAGAAGAAGTGACGATTTCTGCAGTAGTACCGTTGCTACAACCACTTATGGTAATATCGTCCAGATATACCCAGTCTGAATTTCCTGAAGCATCACATCTGAATCGAATTCTTGTCGTTGCACTAAATGGACCTGCGATAGTCACCACATCGCTGTAAAAATTATTATTGACAAACTCATCGCCTTGATTCCATTCTTCAACTGTTGTATAGCTTGAACCACCGTTGGTAGATAGCTGTAGCCAGAAGTCCTCATTCGCATTGTCCATACTTCTTGGATAATAGGAAAAGGAAACAGTGATGTCGTCAAAAGAAGATAAATTCAGATTGTCAGTAGTAGTTGTCGAGGTGGAAGTATTATCTCTCAATCTTACACAATAGTTTCCGGACGATGCGTATGCCGCATCATTTGCACTCCTTCGTGCGTCTGATCCTCCATCATTCCATATGCCCCATCCAGTCTCGAAATTTTGGTCATTGACTATCACATCTGTGCAGCCAGCTCCCCCACTTGTAGTGACGGTAGTTGACACAATACTTGATGTATTACCGGCGGCATCTTGTGCTTGTACGCCAAGATCATAGGTTGTTGCTGATACTAATCCGGTAATGTTAGCTCCTGTGCCAGTTACGCTTCCAATGTTTCCGCCGTCCACAAAAACATTGTACTGGACAACTCCCACATTATCGGTTGAGGAATTCCAACTGAGAGTAACCGAGGTCTCAGCAATGTTGGAAGTGGTAAGCCCTGAAGGGTCGGTTGGCGCCTCCGTGTCAGCTCCTGATCCTGTTGACAGTGAGAGGTCATCAATAGCGATATCACTTGACCAACCGTTGCCCGTTGTGCCAATAAATCTTAGTTTCAACACAGCACCAGTGTAGGAAGTAAGGTCAATATCAACGACGTTCCATTGGTTGCCTTGGTTTCCAGACAATGTCCAAAGCGTATTCCAATTTTGATCATCGGAAGTAGCTTCGAGTGTGAGCGTTCCCACGTTTGATCCATACATATGGTTTTGGAAAGAAAAGGTAGCAGAAGATTCACTAGAGAGATCAATACAAGGGCTTTCAAGTAAAGCCGTTGCATTATTTCCAATTTGCCCTGGGCTGTTATTGGTAGAAGCTTCCAGGAAGAGGAAATAAGAACCCTCAACCGCTGAAGTCGGACCTGTGTTACTTGAAGGTGTATTGGTATTTGTTCGATGCCAGTCTCCGTCATCTCCACCTAACTGTACCCAGCCATCTCCCGACTCGAAACCTTCGGAATATGGAAATGCACTGATCGTACTTGGGCAGTTAATAGGAATGGATCCTGTAGTAGTAACATTAAGGTTTGCAGTAGCACCACTGCCGCCTCCGGAACAATTGGCAACAACACTACATGAATAAGAAGTGCCTGGCGACAGTCCGGAGACTGTAAAAGAGTTACCTGATACCGTGTTAGATGACCCATCAATGGTGACTGTATAGGATGATGCGCCAGTCACGGCATTCCAGGACAAGTCAAATCCATTGTCACCAACACTGGAGGCGGTAAGATTTGAAGGCGCAGGAAGGGTACAGGTTGGACCAGCACTCGCACCAGTAACGATTAGTGTAAAAGCCTGACTGCCACCTGATAGAGACCCTTTATGCGTCACTGTAATGGTATAGGCACCGCTTGCTGAACCTACATCTACTCGCTCGTAGGGGTCCACATTATTATCTGTTTGTGCATTCGAATTGACACCTGTCAAGGCATATGGTAGATATGATGTTGAGTTTTGAGTCACTCGAATATCAAGGTCATTGACCAAAGCAGGCGTACTAAGGTTGATCGTGCCTGTGTTAGCCACACCTGCGGGGTCGGTCCATGAAATAGAGGCCACCAACGGTTCACTTCCAATTGCGTTTACACTGACTTGATAGCTGCCACCGTTGGAAAGCGATCGTTCATCAATGATGGAAGTGACTCCATTATCAGATATAGCCTCTGCCGCTGCTTTAGCATCTAAAAGCCCCCATCCATAGACTGCATCCGGGCCGGAAATCCCTGCGTCATCCGCCGTATGAAGAGCTAGGCCTTTTGCGGTGGCTGCTCTCATGAAATTTCCATTGAGATTATTATAATGTTGCTGTAGAAGTAAGATGGAGCCTGCTACGTTCGGAGAAGACATGGAAGTACCCGTAAGATTGGCGTACTCTGGATAGCTTGTACTATACTCAAAATTGATTGCTGAATACACACTGGTGCCATTGCCTGTGATGTCAGGTTTGATTCGGTAGTCATCAGTGGGACCTTCACTACTACTACTATTAATCGAGACCGAACCGAGGATGTTCCCATTTACATCGACATTTACATCTTGAGCATTTGCCACTACCAGATTATTCTTTGCGGTTGAGAAGCCAGTGAGTTTGTCAAAAAGAGAGTTTCCCTGTAATGGGCTGGAGTTTGCGGTATTGTCATCTCCATCATTTCCTGCTGAATTGACCATCAGATAGTAGGGTGCGTTATATAAAACTTGATCTAAATCTCTTGAATCAGAAATGTATCCACCGCCATAGTAAGCTGGCAATTGCACCTGTCCTGATTGATTTCTCCATCCAAATCCATAGGAATGGTTTGAGACTAAGAGTCCATTTGCGGCTGCATTAGCCATTTCTGATAAATCATTTGTCCAGGTGTGTGTAATCGCATCTGCCTGTGGGGCCATTCCTTTTGCTAAGGGATCTGCGCCGTAAGCTACGATTGTGCCCGTAACATGCTGCATATGGAAGCTATTGCCGTTCATGACGGTTTCTCCATCGTTGATTGAAACCCGGTTGTTTCCTCCCGGTCCATCAAACTCTTGATGAGAAGTTTGAATTGGCCCTCCATCCCAAACGCCGACAGTCATATTTTGCCCATCCAGGTTCAATCCCAAAGATCCCCCGATGTTCAGATGATTGGTTCTGGTAGATGCCGCAGCTGCTACGTTATCAATTACGTAATAGAAAGGTACTCCATTCTCTACCTTGATCAGCTCCGCAAATCCCCTCTCACCTAATGTATAGGTAATGGGAAGGTTATTGTTTCTTGCAAAAGAGAGTGCTTCTTTATGTTGCTCTTGATACTTTTCGCTCAATTCTGATCGAAGTCTGATAAGTTCGTCCGTGTTGCTGCTTTCAATAAGGCGGCTTTTTTGGAGAGGTGTCTGGGCATTACTTATGAAAATACTCAGCACCACTGTACATAGTAGATAAATCCTCTTCATAGAATAAAAAGTTAGGTTGTAGTTTGTTGTGTTTCCTAATATAAAGCTAATTCTCACGAAAAAAAACACTCAATTAGAATATAATTTTGCTTAATGTTTGTTAAACAAAATTATCATTTG
>CAZQDI010000070.1:0-19788 GCA_964591785.1 uncultured Roseivirgaceae bacterium | reverse complement strand
AGCTTCCTACTCTTTATTTCTCATTCGAGGCGGGTCCGCCGCATTCGTCGCGTCCAGCTAGGACACTCTGCCACGCCTCTGGGTCTCTGCAATATCTTGTGAGTAGCTTCCTACTCTTTATTTCTCATTCGAGGCGGGTCCGCCGCATTCGTCGCGTCCGGCTAGGACACTCTGCCACGCCTCTGTGATCTCCTGAAAAATCGGAACGCAAAAGTAATCGTTTCGCCTAAACTCCCAAATAGAATGTGATTTTATGTTGAGCATCTGAGAACGGCCCCTGGGAGGTTCTCTCATTTTCCGATGGTGCCAATGGGCGCAGACCTCTTTAGAAAAACGGTTCAATGGCTTCCCGGAGTCGAACCGGCATCTTTACCGGTCTGCCGGTTTCGAGCTGCATAAAGGCCAACGTCGTTTCACCTGTATTGACCAGCTCGTTGGCTTCGTTGGTCACCTCATACAAAAACTTGATTCGAGCGCGTGGCATTTCAGGAACCATCACCTTCACGGTCAGAAGATCGTCGTACTTTGCGGGCTTGAGGTACCGGATGCTTAAATCTAAAACGGGCATCCCAACCCCTTCATCTTCCATTTCTTTGTAGGGATATTGCAATGCACGAAAGGCCTCCACGCGTGCCACTTCGTAGTACTTGGGATAGTTGCCATAGTATGCGAATCCCATCTTATCAGTATCTGCATACCGCACCCTCATTTGAGTTTCAAATGAATACATTATCGATAAATTCGTTGTCGATTCAAAGCTCTTTGAAATTTTCGGGCATTCCTATTATGCTCTGATAATGTTTTAGCAAATACATGATATCCCGAAAAGTCTTCCTTCGCACAGAAGTACAAATAATTGTGATCTTCATAGTTTAACACGGCATCAATAGCCGCGATGGAGGGCATACAGATTGGGCCCGGCGGCAGTCCCCTGTATTTGTATGTGTTGTATGGGGATTCGAAGTCTTTGTCTTTGTTCAGAATCCGGCGAATTGTAAAATCTCCAATGGCAAAAACCAAGGTCGGATCTGCCTGGAGTGCAATTCCGCTTTGAAGCCGATTAATGTACACACCTGCGACTGTCGCCGCCTCTTCCATTTTGTTGGTCTCTCCCTGTACGATCGAAGCCAATGTGGATACTTCGATGGGTGTCATGTCCAGGTTTGCTGCTTTTTGCCGGCGCTCTTCAGTCCAAAATGCGTTGTATTCCCGTTTCAGTCTGTCTAAGACGATGTTTGGGGTATCGGTCCAGTAAACCTGGTAGGTATTGGGGATGAACATGCTAATAAATGTATGCGCTTCGAACCCGTAGTGAGCGGCGGTGGTGTCGGAAAAAAGTACCGTAGCCATCTGAGTTGAATCGGCTGCCAGGTTTTTCGTCAGCCTCGCGGGAAGTTGATTTAGAAATCGCGCGTTGGAGAAGGTCAGATTGACAGGGGTTTGATTGCCGGACCTGAGTAGGTTGATTAATTCAAGGTTGGTCATGTCCGGGTTGAGCAAATACAGGCCTGGTCTCAGGTTTTTATCGAGGTCCTTCAGTTTAGAAAGAAACCCAAATGAAACGGCATCATTGACGATTCGCTCTTTGCTGAGTTGTGTTTGTAATTCACCAAAAGTCATGCCGCTGGGAATGGCAATTTTGGTGGCTTCCCCCTCGATGAGAACATTCGGAGTATAGAGGATCTGGTAGCCGTAAAATGCAAAGGAAGAGAGCATCATCGTAAAGACGATCAGGAAGATTGCAAGGATATTTTTCTTACGCATGGGACAAAAATAAGAACCCTTGGTTAGGATGTAATTGATTTCGGATAGGCAAATGCCGACCAGTTGCGATGATGGGAAATAGAAACTGGTTCGTTGTGAGGCATCAGGACCGGCAGGTTTAGGGGATCTGAAGTGATCTCAATCTCGATATCCTTTCCTTTAAAGAACGTACGAATCTCGTTTCTTACTGAATCACTGGTACTGATTCCATCCGTCTGAACTATCTCCCACGCAACATGGGCTAATTCCTTGGCACAAATGGCGACCACATATGCCGAACAGATTTCCAGCTTTCCTGAAAGCGTACCCGAGGTAAATGAGATGGTGCCAGAGTTTTGGGAAAGCTGAACAGAAATTTGCTTTGGCGAAAAATTAATGGCCTCTCTTTGGCATTTAAAGATGGCTTCTTTTGCAGCCCAAAGCAGCCAATAGCTTTGCGGATGTTCGATCAATTGGTCTTCAGGGTGACTAATCAGCCGTAGTGACCGACTCGATCGGTTTTTTAACTGGGGGTCCTGCAGGTCTACAATGTCAATACCAATCATTCAACTTAGAGGTGTATCCTTGTTCCCAGAGACAGAAATAGGTTCTGTTGTGTCCCTTCGAAGTAGCGATTGAAATTTGCACTGTATGCCAATGTGCCGGAGAGGGTTACACGCTCGTTTCTTTTCTCAAAAAAAAGATTCAATGTGTACTCCTGATCGTGTTTGGTCTTGTCCTGTACGTTGATTACAAAGTAGTCTTTGTTAGATTCGATGCGTTGAATCAAGGCGCCTAAGGAGGTACTTTCTTTCCTTAATGAGATGGCCAAGTTATCTGCATTTCCTCCCGGGCCTATTCCTGACCCAATGATCTGACCATTGTTGGTATACCCTTGTCTGTTCACGTCGTGAGCGTAGAACTGAGGCTCCGGTCGATACAGATAGGAGGAGCTTCGAGAGAGGTTGGTATGTTCATACTGCAGAATTAACTCATGGTCTTTTTTAGTTTTAATGATTTTTTCAAAACCTATTGTGTACCCACGGCTGTGGTTGGGTTCGATGAAAAACTGGCCCGATAAAATCCCTGAAAAATCATTGACGGCATATTCCAGGTACGTTCGAAAATTGGATTCTTTTAGGTGCCATTCGACTGTGATAGAAGCCAATTGATCAAAGGTGTCATTAAATGAAAGTGTGTCTCCTTCCACCACTCCATCGTCAAAAATCACCAAGGGCGAAAGCACATCTTGGAACTCAAAGAATTGAGTTTGCTTGTACAGCGCTTTGTTGAAGCCTACGGTCACTTCCTTCAGAAACGAAGGACGGTATGCAAAAGACAATGAATTAAAATAGCGCCGGTCGTTGTCGGTTTCGATGTCATAATAATCGGATTCAGAAAGCAAACCATAAAGCACATTTAGTTCAAAGAGGCCAACGCCAATCTCTGTAGGTTTCAACCCAAGTCTTGCATGAGGGAATCCAGCCGCCTGTCTGCTCATCATGATTGGATTAAATCTGGAGGGCCCCCAGGAGTAGTTTTGAGTAGAAATCGCTACTAAAAACTTAGATGCTTCAAACTTAATTTCACTCTGACCCGGATGAAACTGAAAGAATGCCTGATCTCCGTAGCGCTGCACCCAGTCAATTTTGTTAGTAAATTGATAGTTCCATGGATTGATCGTGTTTTCCCTGGATGCCAGACTAAACTCACTGTTCAGTGAATAGAAAAGCACGGGATAAAAATTATAAGACAGCTTGCCGATTTTACCTGAAATTCCAAAGTGACCTTCCCATGTCAATCCAGATCCAGTCCAAACAGGTCCATCATTATAGCTTCGTGCATAGTTGCTGTTGTAGGAGATTTTGGTATAGGGGTCGATCAGTTTAAAACTATTTTCCTCCGTTTCTGAATCATTCACGGAAGTGTAGAAACTGAGAACAGAGGTATCGGACTTTTGAATATCATTAAAAAAATCTCCGGGAATCGAGATTTGACCATAAATGCCACTGCCCAATAGGCTTGTTGTCAGGAAGAAGATGAGTTTTCGCACCGCCACATTTCTTTTCTTGCAAAGAAATGAAATATGCTGGACTCTGATTTCAGCGACTGACATTTTCTTTATTCTTTTCAGATTATTGACTTGTAATGTTATTGAGCTGAGCAAAAGCATTAGCTATTTGCAATCCTTGAACTTAGGATTGCTCATATTTGAGCAATGTTGCCATTTTTGCATTTATGTCGAATCTGATCTTCATCGGACTTTCCACACACATGAGACCTAAAATGCTTGAGGAAACACTCAAGTCATTGGGTAAATTATTAATACCCGATGAAGCAGAATTGATGCTTCTCGTAACGGACAATGATGGTAATGAAAGTGCGCGAAAAGTGTTTGAGAAATATGCGCCATCTATTCCGTTCACATCCTATTACCTCTGTAATCAACATGTTGGGACTGTTCATCAAAGAAATTTGATCATTTCTGAAGCTCTGAAAAAAAACGCAACCCATGTAGCGATGATCGATGATGATGAAACAGCCTCGCCTGAATGGATGGTCAAAATGCTGCAAATCATGGAAAAGTACGACGCAGACGTAGTGGATGGAGCAGTTGAGCGTATACTACCTTCCGGAACTCCGAAATGGATGATCAAAGGGGGCTTTTACGAATGGCACAGTTTTAAGACAGGTTCTATTCGAAGAGCCGCCAGCGGAGCCAATTGCTTGTACAAAGTGCGCTTAATTAAAGAAATGGGTCTGCGGTTTCACCCTGCATTCAATCTGACAGGGGGGTCAGACACCTTTTTTTTTACGCAATCCAGTAAGGGAGGGGCCAAAATTGTTTGGTATGACGAACGTCTGGTCAAGGAGTACCTCCCGAAATCACGTGTCAACGTGAGATGGCTTCGCATGCGCTCTTTTAGAAGAACGAATTCAAAATTTTTGAGGAAAAGGCTGGAAATGGGATACTTCAGAGCTTCTTTGATTTACTCATTCAATGGCATATTTCAGTTATTTTCTGGTGCTTTAATATTTATCTTACTCGCTCCATTTGGTCCCATTATGAGGGTACAAGGTCAACGGGTTTTCATGAAAGGACTGGGAACATTTAATGGGATATTAGGCAGAAGTTATCAGGAGTACAGCGATATACATGGGCATTAGCTTTAGTTCACAAACCTTGTTTTCAAAACATATTAGCTACTCATTTTGAGTGACATAATAACTGACTTCCTAGATTGCACAATATGAAAATCACCGTTATTGAAATCGACTATCACGCGGAGGTATTGAGGGATCTTTGTTTGCTGCTTGAAGAAATGGGGGTAGAGGTGGAGCTATTTGTGAAGGAGAAAATTCTCCGTCAAACCGGGTTGAATGTAGGAGAACACCCTTGCATTCATGTTCATCTGATCAATTCACGTCGGGAGGTTTTGGAAGTCTTTCAGAAAAATAGGCCACTGATTAACCGCACTCACTTGGTGATTTTCAACACACTTGCATCCTTTTATAAACTATTCAGTAACCTAGAGATTACACCTCCAATTTTATTAAGAATTCACAATGCAAATACGTATCTCAATCCAAAGGTGCCATTGAGGCTTGGTAGATCGCTAGATGAAGTTTGGTATAGCATTGAACATATCTTTTGGAAGAGTATAATTCAGCTTGATTGGTACTACCGAAGGAAATTCTTGAGAAAAGTCGATCGGTTTGTGTTTCCGAGTGATTCAATGATTCAGTTTGTACTTAATCAAAAACTCGTGCAAGAATCAAAACTTCTTAGCACACCCATTCCTTTGACTTTCTCCAAAAGCGAATTCCATCGGGAGAAAAGTCTGGATAAGCTCGTTATCACAATACCTGGTACTGTAGAAAGGAAAAGAAGAGACTATGATAGTGTGCTGAATGGACTCAGGCAATTGACAAAAAATGAGCGGTCGAGGATAGAGTTGGTCTTGCTCGGCAAGCTCAAAGGCAGGTATGCAGCAGAATTGGTGAGAAAACTTAATGAGCTGACTGGGGGTTTGATCATTACCTGCTATGAGCAATTTGTGTCTCAGGAAATATATGAAGGGGTCATGAGCAGAACAGACGTGTTGCTACTGCCCATACGTACTGAGACGCGGTATCAGATCTACCAGGAAACGTACGGACTCACTAAAATCAGCGGTGGAGAGGGGGAAATGATCAAATATTCGTTGCCAGGAATCATTCCTGAGGAGTACAAAATTTCACAATACTTGGGCCCTTACAGCCTGAGCTACAGCAATGCAGATTCTTTGAAGGAAATCCTGTCGGGATTGTTAAGCGATAAATCTACCCATCTACCCATCAATCCTCAGGCATCTGATTTTCAGACCACGGCCAAGGGAATCAAAGAAGTTTTGATGAGCGTTATTTCTTAATGCTGTGATAGATCTTCCAGTAAAGCTTGATGAAAGGCCTTACAAAGACCCTGAATAGAATCCTTTTCAAGGTTCGAAAGAAGAGCTTGACCTTAAATGTGGAATTAAATCTGCTCTGCTGTCTCTTTGATTCAGCTTCGTTTTCGGCCGCTTTGTCAAATTTGATGATCAGTTGAGTTTCTAGATTGATCCAGTCTACCACGCGAGCCCCTAGCAGGTTTCTAATGGCTCTGAGGTCTAGATGTGAATAATCCTCACCTTCAAATTTCCTGTTTTTTAATCCTTTTCCCCAGAAGTCAAAATTCTCAAGATCGTCGATGTAAATGACTCCTTTTTGCCTAAAGTTGTTGACGATGGATCTGATTTCCCTGTCCATCGGTACTTGTTCTTCCGCTGAAGGTACTTCCGATTCCCCCAGATGTGCAGTGTTGACTCCGTATCCTCCCCATTCACCTTTTTCCCATTGTACTGAGTCGTCGCCAGACCAATGAGCATCCAGGAAAAACACAGTAGGTTGGTCAACTTCTTTCGTCAGTTTTTCAATCTTTTCTCCGGAGTCACCAAAAATGAACTCAATATTCGTATAGCCTTGCTTCTTGAGTTTATCGCTCGTTTCCTTGTACAGCTTTTCATCAAGCTCAATCGTGTAGACCTTGTCAAAATGATCTGCCATCACTTTGGTGGATTCTCCCAGAAAGGTACCTGTTTCAATGACCGTATTCACATCTTCAAAGTAGCCAGTCAAATGAGACTTTAGTTTTCCAATTCTGAATTTTCCCATGGTAAGCGAATTATGTTGATTCCTAGAGCAAGAATAAACAATAGTTGCATTCAATTTGACAAAGCAAAAATCTTAGTTGGTCAGGACATTTGTAAATTTGCCCTCTTTTAACGTATTATGAAGGTCATTTACTTCCTTTTAAAGGGATCGTACAAGCAAATCGTGGTAGCAGCACTGATAAGTATTGCCTCTGCAGTACTTTATATTCTTGCGATCAGGTCGTTCAACGATATTTTGCAATTCTCCAAGGACTCGGTCTTGAATGATTTTGGAGTCATGGTTGTTGCTGTCCTCTGCTCAGCTGTTTTTGCGGTAATCGCCAGTCATTATACAACCAATCATTTCGAATTTAAGATTTCAGGTCAACGCATCAGTCTATCTGAATTGGTGCTCAAGTCAAACTACTTTAAGATCGAAAAAAACCGGGAGGTGATCATTCCTACCTTGTTCAATGACATCATTACCATTGGGACTTTTGCCAAAAGCCTGCCGGATTTTATTGTTTCCTTCTTTACTGTGCTTGCCATCTGGGGTTACATGTTCTCGATATCCTGGCAATTCACGTTAATTTTTATCGGAGTTTTCAGTGTGAGCATCACGATGATATTAGCATCGCAATCGTATTTATTTCGTGAAGAGAAGAAGGCCATTTTTGAGCGAAATATTCTTCATCGACGTCTACATGGCTTAGTAGATGGGCTGAAAGAACTTACCCTAAACCTGGAGCATAAACGGATGTATGCTCAAGAATTAATCGGTCCGGCCAGCGACGGGTATGCCAAGCACAACGTCAATCGTAATCGTGTCCTGATTGCTGTAGGCAAAATATCTGAGTCATTTATTCTCATTTCACTGGGAGTTATTATCCTCATTTCGATCTATTATTTTGAATCTGGTCGGGATTTTTTTATTGAGTTCTTTGCGATGGTTACCTTCACCCTGGCACCACTGATTCGTATAGGACTTTTTTTCAGTACGCTTAAGAAAGCAGAAGTGGCCTTGGAGCAAATAGGCTCATTAGATGTGATGCTCAATGAAATGAATCGACAACCAAATGTGGGGGTTGTATCTGAAATTGTGCCGTCTTCAACACCTGATGGCACCATTATTTCTCTCAGAGATCTTCACTATGATTACATCGTAGATGACGAGAAAACTTTTACAGTAGGCCCCTTCAATTTGGATATTTATGAGAACGAGACGCTGATCGTCAATGGCGGAAATGGAAGTGGCAAGACCACATTAATCAAAATGCTCACAGGGCTTTATCGACCTGCGAAAGGAGAGATCTCCTATCTTGGAAATCGAATCGATGATCACAATCTAGATGGATATCGCAACACCTTCTCTGCGGTATTTGCAGACTCGTTTACATTTCAGGATTTACGTTACATTAAGCACGATCGAGTGGCTGTACTCAGAGAAAAGTACCTTGATATGCTGGAGATCAGGGAGAAAGTTAGTGTGGACGAAGGGATCAAGCTGTCTACTACCAGTTTGTCCATGGGACAGATGAGTAGGCTGAACCTTTTTAGGGCGCTCCTCGAGGATAAGAGTATCTATGTATTTGATGAGTGGGCAGCAAATCAAGACCCTTACTTCAAAGCGAAGTTCTACAACGAGATCCTTCCGCAACTGAAACAGGAGGGTAAGACCACTATTGTCATTTCTCATGACGAACATTTTTACCATGTTGCAGACCGAAGAGTGACGGTTGCCCAACGCAAATTGATGCTGAGCTAAGTGGACCATATCGCCATTGCAATCGCAACGTTTAAACGGCCGATCATGTTTGAAAAAGCATTTCGGTCATTGAAGGACCTTGTTGTGCCCGATGATTGCGAAGTATCCTGCGTGATTAGTGATAACGATCCAGAAAAAAGCGCGGAGCTGACCTTTGAGGCACTCAAAAACGAAATCTCATTCCCTTGTCACTACTTTTCAGAAGTGGAAATTGGAATTGTGCCTAATAGAAACCGACTCTTGGTGGAGGCCACCCGGCAAGGTGCCACGTATGTCGCTTTTTTTGATGATGATGAAATTGTTGACCCAAATTGGATTGTTGAGTTATATCGGGCAGCCAGAACATTTAATGCGGAAGCGGTGTGGGGAAAAACGATTTATTCTTTGCCAAAAGCTCATGCAGATTGGCTTGAAAAGCGAAACTTTTATGGTGGCGACCAGCCGGTGACGGGAACAAGGAGAAGGGGAGCTTCCACCAACAACGTGCTGATCGATTTAGGCTTCCTTAATCGCTTTCAATTAAAATTTGATTTCAGATTCAATGACATTGGGGGATCTGATTCATTTCTCTTTCGAGAACTAAAGGATCATGGTGGGAAAGTTATCGCTTGTAGAGAAGCCATTACTTATGAAGAGGTACCTGAAAGCAGAGCAACAGAAGAATGGATCTTACGAAGAGCATACAAGAATTCCCATACAGAATATCGTCGTGCTCTCCTGAGAAGAGGCTCTTTTGCGGCCGTTTCATTGGCCTTATCTTACGGGTTATGGCTGTACCTATCTCACATGATCTCCCTTTTTCTTTATCCTTTTAAGGGTTATGATTTCAAAGTTTACAATCGAAGGAGGGAGGCGAAGGTGATCGGCTTGATCGATGCGGTGAAAGGTAAGACACATCGGGAATATGATGTGGTGCATGGAAATTAACCTTATTTCCTGGTGACCAGCCAAAAGAGCGGGGTGGCTACAATGGAGGCGAGAAAAGCGACAACGCTTACCACTACAGCGAGAATCCATGAGGCACCCTTTCTCGAAGTCTTTCCAGCTAAAAGACCTTCATATACCTTGTCAAACCGATCCCAGGTACCAGGAAAATGCATGACGGGAGGGTATGTCCCGGTTTTCTTATTAAAGAACCTGTTTCTTAATGGTGCATAGTCCTTTGGAATCTTTTGATGCCGATGCAGTGAAAATAGTTTAAGTAGATTTCGTTCGACGATAAAAAAAGCGAAGGACTGCCATTTCGAAAGTCCTGGGAAATTCACCACACAAAACCGCCCCCCTGTAACCCCAAGAAGTTGGTGCGTAGCATCGATCTTCAGATTGATTCTTTCCGGCTGTGATGCAGAATCAACAAAAAACCTACTGAGCAAATATTGATCGCTTTTAAGAGGGAGTAGTTTTTCCTCATCCAGGAAATCAATAGCAAAGTCTTGTTGCATTGCATCCAACATGGTTCTAATGTGCTTGACTTTGCCAATGTAAGAACCCGAATTTAAAAAACGATAAATGGAGGATTGTTTGGGGTATTTTCTTAGGTAGGCCAGCCATTTTGCCGGCTCTTTGTACATAAAATTGGATTCCCCGGAAAAAAGTATCTCTGCCTCGGCTTCGTGAAACCGATCTAAGATTGCTTCTTCATTATCATAAAGTACTACGTCGTATGCGTCAACTACCAACAATACGAGCTCAGGATCTGCCGTCCCAGCAAACTCATACAGAAGTTTAAGCTTCACTACATTCTGAATCCATGGAGAACAGGTCAGTACTTTTAGATCAACTTCAAATTCCTCACAGGACTTCTTAAGGTAATTCTGAGGAGGAAGTTGAGCATCAGCAAAAGTCAGAACAAGGAGCTTATCCATGATTATCTGCCAGGGTTTGGCTTAGACATATCATAGCAACCCACACAATGTTTCTTATGACCAAAAAGATACGATCTAGAGCCGATAAGAGTCTTAGAAAATGGGAAATGCTTCGGGTAAAGATGGAAGTTGATTTTGCTTTGAATATAATCATCAAAACTTGATCCGAAGGCGATGAAGGTCGTATTTGGGTTTTTTTCAAACCAGTAGGCACACAGAATTTTGGCTAACATGCCTGACATTAGCATGACAACTGCTCCTTCTTCAAAGGTATGCTCCTTCAGCGTATCATATTGCTCATGAGCGTTTCTGAATGGTACTCGAATAATCTGATTGTCAGCAAATTCAAAACTCATTTTCTTAAAGAAAGTGAGGTCCTGGTTGTTGTTCACTACAAAATACACCTTCCGTTTGCGCATGGCACCAAGAATTCTCGGATACTTACTCAGGTTGTGATGAAAGGTCATCGCGGGAATTGTAAACTCATCAACAGGCCTTAACTCCTTTGCATAGGCACTTAGTTTCGGGTGGTCGAGGTGGCAGGGAATTCCGATAAAGTAATCATCCTGCCTTTTTAGGAATGCTGCTTTAAGTAATTCACCTAGTTGCTTATTGTACTTGTCCTGGATTCTTCCAAAATAAGACCCAAACCATACCTCCTTGTGATTATGCTCCTGATACTTTTTGATGAAGGTCATTTCACCATCATTGAAATGAGTAAAAGAAAAGGCTTGACCGGCCTCGAGATAGCCAATGAGCTTTTCAATGTTTGCATGAATCTCAGGATTTTGGTTATGCCTGAACCTGAAAATCTCATGATCTTTTCTCTTTCCGCCATTGTAAATCAGCATTTTTATGATGGTCACAAGAGAATGCAAGTATGCCCGAAATGAAGCAATGGTGGATCCAAGATCTCCCTTCACTAATGTAGGTACGCTTAAGACCGCAGGCAAAGAGTCAATTCTTCGATTGTAAGTTTTGCCTTCTTTTTTGATGAAATCCCACTCATTGGTGCCAATCAGATCATTTTTTAAAATCGCCTTTTCATACTTGTAGAAAATGAGCCCGTGCCTTAAAGTAAACAGGGGCCACTTTTTGACCGATCTTCTTCCTTCCGACACACCAAATAATTTTTGACCTCTATCTAGCGCTACTGTTAAGGAGGACTTCTCCAATCCGAAAGTGACATCCATATAATACCGATGAAAAGCATCAACTTCCGAGCTTACACCTTGAAGTGTTTCCAGAACAACCTGCTCTCCGTACGATCTGAGTAGATGATTGAGTAGATCAACCATCGCACCGACTGTGCCCATTATTAACCCGGAGTAAACAAAGTGGTAGCTGCCTGCTTCACGTGGATAGTATTTCCAATAGTATAGGTTGATTCCCGCCACATCAAAGGGGAAGTTCGCACTCGCTGCGAAAACGATGTCGCTTTCAAAATCTTCAAAAAGAGTATGAATTTGAGGATCGTTTAATTGTACATGAATTTCATCTTTAGTGAGAATGGTGAGCTGCTCCTGATGGAGTTTGCTCAGATCGCTTTTTAACTTCTGAAGCGAGTCAGGCCCTGAGTCTATCTTAACGATCTCCATGTGCAAAACTTTTGTGCTCAGTATTTATTGACCTCATCTTTTGTAGAAAGGCTGAATAGTACCATATACCCACTCCTAAATGAACAAACCCAAAATACCAATCAGGTTTGATGATTCTTATTGCGTAACCTGCAAATAGAAGTACAAATGGTAAATATGCTTTTCGTTCAATGGATATCAGAATCACGAACGGCATGCACCAGACCAGCAACTGCCGATGTGTAACGAAAGTAAAAAAGGCCAGGGTTACCATCAAGATGCCTGCATAGTACACATAATTTTTCTGATTGGCTTTTAAGGAAGGTATGCCAAGAAGCGCGAGAAACAGAATTCCCCAGACAATTTTTGGAGCAGGAATGCTTAAGTGCTCGAATACATTTTTCAGCGTACCAATACCTACTTTTTCACTTGCTGCACCTTTCCAAAGCGGGTGGTTAAGTAAGTTTTCGACGAATGTTTCCGGGCAGTTCAAGATAAAAGGGAGAAACATCGTAAGAATCACCGCCAGCGCCGCCAGCCCCATGACGAACGTAGATTTGATGCTCTTCGTCTTTAGCAGAAAGACCGGAAATAGCCCCAAGGGAAACTGCTTTAGCAGAAACCCAAGTCCAGTCCAAATTCCTACCCTTGCAGGTTTGTTTTGTTCCATAGCCAAGAGACCTAACATAAGAAACAGGACCGTAAATCCATCCCAATGAGATATGCCTACTTCTATTAGCGATATGGGATTAAGTGCGTATGTTGCTGAACATATGACCGCCATCTTTTCGTCCGTTACTTTCCTGAAAAGCAGGTAAATGACTACGGGAACCAAGGCATCGCCAAATCCCAGGGGTAAGTTGATGAATAAAACTTGGAGAAACTCATTTCCCCCCGAGAGCCAGAGCATAAAGGCAGCAAGGTAGGGATAGAAAGGGGTGTGATTGTAAGGACAGTTACAGTACAGCCATCCTTCATCCAGGATACATTGTGCGATCGGTAATCTGTAGCCTACGAAATCTGGTGCCGTTCCCGCAAAGTTGATAGCAACTAATCGCAACACTAACCCTGCAGCCCAGAAGATCAGAAGCTTTTTAGGGATGTCCGCCTTAAGGAAGGATGAGTAAAAGGAGGGTTCTTTCAATTGGCTTTGATTGGTAGGGGAATTTGCAAAATCAACTCATTGAATGACAAATTTAAATTTATTCAATTGAATGAAGGCAGTAGTTCAATAATTCCAGAAGATGAAAGTTGTAATTTTGAATTTGTCAATCAAGACCACTTAAAATCTACTTACCTTATGTCCATGAAAATTTCATTAGTGATCCCTGTGATGAATGAAGAGGATAACATAGAACCTATGATTAAGGCCGTTCACGAGGCAATGGTCGGTTGGGACTATGAAGTTGTTTTTGCAGATGATGGGTCCTCTGATGGCACCATAGCTAATATTAAGAAATATGCCAATGATAAGGTCAAGGCCGTAATCTTCAATAAGAATTATGGCCAGACCACGGCGATGGCTGGTGGAATCGCGGAGGCAAGTGGCGATTACATTGTAACCCTTGATGGGGACTTACAGAATGACCCATCAGATATTCCCGCAATGGTCAATAAGATGGAAGAAGAAGAAGTGGATGTGGTAGCCGGTATTCGAGCTAAACGACAAGATGGAATGTTCCTAAGAAAGATTCCAAGCAAGATTGCAAATGCGATGATTCGAAAACTTACTGGGGTGTACCTCCATGACTATGGATGTACTTTGAAGGTATTCAAAAAAGACATTGCTAAGAACCTGGGCCTGTATGGGGAACTCCATCGTTTTATTCCAGTTTTGGCGCAGTTGCAAGGAGCTAAGCTGTCTGAGATGCCTGTCAGGCATCACGCGCGGGTTCACGGAAAATCGAAGTATGGACTGGGAAGGACTTTTAAGGTGATAAGCGATTTGATGTTGATGGTGTTTTTTCAGAAGTACCTTCAGCGTCCAATGCATCTTTTTGGTGTTACTGGCATTGGACTGTTTGGCATTGGTATTGTCATCAATGCCTATCTCCTTGTGCTTAAGGTCCTGGGAGAAGACATATGGGGCAGGCCTCTTTTGATTTTGGGTATCACGCTTCTTTTGGGAGGCATCCAACTGATCACCATTGGGATCGTGGCAGAGTTGGTAGTTCGAACCTATTTTGAAAGCCAGAATAAATCTACGTATCGGGTAAAAGAAGTTTTTGTTGGAAAATAAATCCAAAAAGCTCCTCAAAACGCTGGTTAAGCTGTTAATCACAGGTCTTGCACTGTACTTCGTATTTAGCAATATTAGTTGGAGTGAGGTAAGAGGTTTATTACTGAATGCTGATTTCACCTTTCTCATCATTGCCATACTGTTTTTTGCTTTTTCCAAGGCGCTAAGTGCTTTTAGGTTGCAGGTATTTTTCAAGGCAATCCCCCTTTTTATATCAAATAGATACAATCTCAAGCTTGCCTGGGTCGGGATGTTTTACAATCTTTTTCTTCCGGGAGGCATTGGTGGGGATGGCTACAAAGTTTACCTCTTAAAAAATAAGCAAGGTGTGGGGGTCAAACTGTTGGTACAGGCAATGCTGCTGGATCGGGTTTCAGGGCTGATCTCTTTGCTAATTCTTGCGGGAATTGGTTTTCTTTTTCTTGATTTGTCAATACTTCCTAATTGGATTAGGGTGCTCGATCTCATAGGTCTTGTTTTGGCGGTGCCTGCATTTTACCTTTTGACCAAAGTACTCTTTAAGACCTTTGACAAGGTCGTGATTGTGTCCTTAATATGGTCCTTCGGAGTTCAATTGATGCAAGTGATCAGTGCGGTACTTATTCTGAAGGCCTTGGGAATATCCAAAAGTTATATTGCGTACTGCGTCCTGTTTCTGGTTTCTTCTTTTGTTTCCATTCTCCCGTTTACGATAGGAGGCCTTGGTTCACGTGAGTTTACCTTTATGATTGGGTATCAGTATTTTGGAATTGAGGAATCTTTTAGTATCGCGCTCAGCTTACTTTTTACACTTATTAGTGCATTGGTGAGTTTTGGTGGAGTTTTCATGAGGTTCAAGGACGATGAGTCTTGATTTCTTTTTCGAAAAGCTCCAAATACTGATTGCTCATTTGCTTCCAGGAGGTTTGTTGGTTTTTGTAGTAAGGAGCAAACTTCTTTTGAGCTTTGCTCAAATTCGACTGGTCTTGAAGTGATTTTATTTTCTCAGTCCACTGTTTGACATTGTTACTTTCCAATAGAAAGCCATTTTCATTGTCTTTAATGGCAGAGGGTATTCCATCCACATTTGCCGCGAGGCATACAGCCCCTAGCGAACCAGCCTCGAGCGCCACCAATCCAAATCCTTCAAAGTCCCCTTTCACATGTTGGTTGGGCATGACAAAGATCGCAGAATGTAGATAGGTTTGGATTAGCTTATCATAGGGAATCTTACCAAGTAGAATTAGCTGATCATTTTGCTTAGAAATTTCAGCAAGCGTGATATTGTCAAGCGGGACACCTAGCATGATGCATGTCTTCTCAAAAGTTCTTTTGGGTAGGATGGCATTTAAAAAGTTGATGATCCAACTACTGTCGATTTTAGTACCTACCACTAAATATGCAGTGTTGGGAATCTTTGGAAGAATTTCTTTCGCAAACCATCCGAATCCTTTTCTCGGGACAGGTCTTCCGACGGATGAAATAATGACTCGGTCTTTAATATCAACCTCGTATGTATCCCTTATCCAAGTTAGAAAAGTATCATCTTTATCCAGTTTGTCTGGGAGCTCTACGGCATTTGGAATGTACACCACTTTTCTTTCTTCAATACCCCGACTGACGCACTCCTGTTTAGTGGCTTCACTGACTCCGATCAGGAAGGAGAATTTACTGAGAAATTTTCTTATCCACCATTGATAGATAGGAACGTTAAAGACGACATCTAGCCCGTGGATGGTTGCGCATAGTTTGACCCTCTTTATGAGCAATAGCGGGGTGATAAAGAGAGCCATTAAGCCGTCATTTGCATGAACGAGCTTGATTTCTTTATTAACTAGCACTTTAATAAATGCGATGAAGGTCACAGATAGGAAAAAGAATACTTTAGGATAATTGCTCCTGAAAATGATCTTATGAACAGGGCGTTCTGATTCAATATTTGAGATTAGTTCGTAACTCTGTTTTTGCATGCCCCCTGTTGAAGGCGGAAACTTATGTGATACAAATAGGTATTCTTTTTCCAATGGAATAGAAATAGTAGAAAGCAAAAATGAGCTAATAGTTTGTCAACCCAATAAACTTCCCACTCAAAATCCGTACATAGTTTTTAATTCGACCTGGAAATGGTGGCATATTAAAAAAAATATTGACCTTCGCAAGGAAACCCTTTAGTCCAAAAATGAAGAAAATTCGTATTGCCTTCTTTATTGATATTCTCAGAGAGAATATGGACGGTGTAGCCAATACGAGCTTTCGTATTATATCGAGATTGGATCAGCTGGGGATAGAGCCTATTTTCTTTACTTGCTTGCCACCAAAAGCACCGGAATTTAAGTATGAGGTCTTTTTATGTCCGCATTTGAAGTTTCCTTATGCAAAAGACTACCCATTTGCAATTCCAGGTAAGAGAAAGAAGATTTTCAAAAAGCTGGATGAATTTAAACCGGATCTTATCCATTGGAGTTCGCCTTCCCTCTTAGGGAAGTATGCAACCAGATACTCGGCCTTGCGAGATGTTCCCAATGTAGCTATTTATCATTCTCATTTTAGCAGTTATGTTGATTATGTTAAATGGTTACCATTCAAAAATCTGATCAGGAAATTTGTAGATAGCTCGTTTACAAAACTTTACTCTAAAGCAACCCAAGTACTTGCTCCAACCAATTCCATGCGTGAGTTTTTGGAGGAGAGAGGCCTTGCAAGTAACAAAATTGACATATGGGGCCGGGGAATTGATGGCGATAGGTTTAATCCAGACTTTCGATCCGAGGACTTAATTTCCAAATGGGGCGGTTCTGAGAAGACCAAAATACTTTTTGTGAGCCGATTGGTGCATTATAAAGAAACCGATATGTTGATCCGATTAAGTCACTTATTGAGAGAAGGTACTTTGCTCATAATTACTGGTGAGGGTCCGGAACGAGAAAAAATGGAGAAAGAATGCGATCAAAACAAAACCATCTTTACAGGTAAATTGGTCGATAGGGATTTATCCGAAGTATATGCGTCTTCTGATATTTTTGTTTTTCCATCCCTAACTGACACCTTTGGGAATGTGGTTTTGGAGGCGATGGCCTCAGGAATTCCCGTAATTGCTGCCAATGAGGGGGGACCAAAAAATATTGTCAGACATGGAGAAAACGGATATCTCATTGAACCCAAGAAAGAAGCGAAGTTCAATGAGAAGATCAATGACTTGATCGATAATTCTGAGTTGTACGCCGAATTAAAAGGAAATGCATTGAGTTACGCACGAGAATTGAACTGGGATAATATTGTTGGGCAACTAGATGAAAAATACAGGAGTCTAATAGAGAATTAATTCTTGATTATGAGAAGCTTAGTCACCATAATATGTATGCTTTCAAGTTCGATGGTTTTGAACGCGCAGGCTGATTTTGAAGAAAATAGAAATGTAGTAAGAGGTGAAAGTCTTAAGTATAAGATAAAATATGGCTGGTTCAAAATAGGGGAAGCTGAAGTAAAGACAGACCCTGAATTTCATCTTATTGACGGTGAACCTCATTATGTGGTAGACTTTAATCTCAAGACTGCAGGCTGGGCTAAATTCTTCTCAAGCGTCAGGGTAGATTTTAAGTCATACATTCATGCAGAGACCTTTCAACCGCATCATGCCTATCGTGGTTTGTCCACAAGCAAGAAGGTGAATAATCAGCAAGATAAGTTCAGCTTTCGGGATTCAGTTTATGTGGAAACCTATCGGGAAGATAAGGATGAGACAAAAACTTCCACCTACCCACTTGAAGGTCCCATTTTTACTGACGCATTGGGTACTTATTTGTTTGTACGTGGTCAATCCTTAAATCTGGACAAGAACGAAAATGTCAGATTTTATATTGCCAATCGGGTCTATGATTTTGAAATGACACCTGATAAAAAAGAAAGCAGCTCAAAAGAAAAGTATTACGAACTGATTTTTCCACCAATTAAGGAGTTTCCTAGAAATAAAACCAGTTACGCCAAACTTGACCCTGAAAAGAATATTCCCCTTGTGATCAAACTCGCAAGTAATAACGGGAATTTTTTCTTGATTTTAGATAAGTAATGAGTATTGCTGCTTGCGCATAACCTTATTATCAATCCTCTTATTTCATTGTATTTTTGCCATACCTAACCTGTTTGAAGTATGGAAGACTTTGTTTGGAGTTCTGAAAAAGAACCCCATCACCTAAGAAGAAAGGAAATCATGAAGGAATTTCCTGAAGTAAAGAAGCTATTTGGAAACGACCTGTCACTGATTTATAAAACTCTTTTCGTTGCCTCTTTGCAGCTAGCCATCCCGATTTTCTTCTTACCGGACAATTTCATCTTTATAGGATTAATGATTCTATTTGTTGGCTCTACTCTTACCCATATTCTAGTTCTGGCAGTTCATGAAATTACACATGACCTCGCATTTAAAAGTAAGCAGCTCAATAATTGGCTAGCGATGGTAGTTAACTTCCCACTGGTCGTGCCATTTGCTATGGCTTTCAAAGCCTATCATGCCGAACACCATTGGCACCAGGGTAAGGAGGGTATTGACACGGATTTAGCGGTTCGTTCCGAAGCATTACTTTTCAAGGGTTTTGTTGGAAAATTTATTTGGTTACTCATACAAATACCTGTTTATGCAATTCGTCCATTATTTGTTTACCCGATGAAACCTGATAAATGGCAAATCATAAATGCGCTTATTCAATTGTCTTTTATGGTAGGGTTTTATTTTCTAGTGGGGTGGACTGGAATAGCATATCTGGCACTTTCCACCGTCATGGCTACAGGTCTGCATCCTATTTCTGGTCACTTTGTCGCTGAACATTTTATATACAAAGAAGGACAGGAAACCTATTCATACTATGGTCCCTGGAATAAGTTGATATTTAATGTTGGCTATCACAATGAGCATCATGATTTCCCAACAATTCCTGGATCCAAGTTGCCAGAACTGAAGAGAATTGCAGGAAAGTACTATGATGGACTTTACGCCCATCAGAGTTACTCGAGGCTTATTCTGAAATTTTTGGTTGATAAGAACATCAACCTTTTTTCTCGGGTTAAACGAAATAAATAAATCAACATCAGACCCTTCTGAGAGGATCTGATTGATTCATTAAACTGTAAATTAACTGATAGGAGGGGCGTACTATCTAAGCGGCTGATTTCTGAAGAACGACGTCAATTGAATCCTTTACGGTATTCATTTCACCAATAGCGTCGTCGTCAATCATGATATCGAACTTGTCTTCGATATCAAGTACAATATCAACAATATGCGCTGAATTGATTCTTAAATCGTTAATCAGATGTTTTTCTTCACTTACCTCAGAAATCTGAACGTCTTCAGGCAGGTAAGGCTTGATAATCTCTAGCAGGTCAGTTTTTACACTCTCTTGGTTCATTACTAATTCCATATTCACGTGAATTTTCTTAAAACGATAGCACAATT
>CAZQDI010000069.1:0-20219 GCA_964591785.1 uncultured Roseivirgaceae bacterium | reverse complement strand
ACAATCCGTGACCTTATTAAAATAAGCTGAATAAAAAGTTAAAAAAGTGAAAAATACGATCATTCCAAGTAATATCCATGAGGTGATTCTCATTCGATATCCAATAATCAGGGCAACACCTAGTACGACTTCCAAAACTGATAAAAAGACACTTAGGAATAGCGTAGCTGGGACAAACCACTCAAAAAAAGGGGCAATGTCAGAAGAGAATACTTCAAAGTATTCGGTAAGCTTAATTTGTGTACCAACAGGATCATTCACCTTAATCACTCCTGAAAAAATGAACAATGCCCCAACGGAATACCTCGCAAACTCCTTTAAAACCTTCATTTAACTTCTTCTCTCAATTTGATTAAACAAAAAACCGAATAGTTGATCATATCCTGATAGTTCGCATCAATCCCTTCAGAAATAAGCGTTTTACCTGCATTGTCCTCAATTTGTTTTACCCTTAATAGCTTCATTAGAATGATGTCCGTCATGGAACTCACTCTCATGTCTCGCCAAGCTTCATCGTAATCATGATTTTTGGCCTTGAGTAAGCTCATAGTATCTGAAGCGATCTGATCGTACAGTGGTTCAAGCTCTGAAAACGGAAGCTCCATTTTTGAACTCTGCCCCAACTTCTGTTGAATTACTGCGATAATGCAATAATTGATGATACCAATGAATTCATTTCTGACATCCTCACCCACCTTGTTCACCCCTTTGTCCTGGATCGATCTAATCCGCTGAGCTTTGATGAATATTTGATCTGTTAGTGAAGGGAGTCTTAGGATTCTCCAGGCAGTACCGTAGTCTGTAGTCTTTTTTTCGAAAATTTCTTTGCAAGACGAAATGATGTCTTTGTATTGCTGTTCTGTTTGTCCTCTCATGTAATTTTACTACCAATCCAAGGTGACTAACGTTCAACATGAAAGCTGAGGAAAGCACCCTTCATAAAAAGCAAAACTAAGCCATTGAGTCTCAAAACTACTATTAATATCGACGGTGAGTTAATGGATTTAACCATGCCAAGGGTCATGGGGATCATCAACGTCACTCCAGATTCATTTTACTCAAGCAGCAGAAAAGAAACAATAAGTGATGTGCTTACTCAGGCGGAAAAAATGTTGACCGAGGGAGCAACATTTTTAGATGTAGGCGGATATTCATCACGTCCTACTGCAAGTCGAGTTAATGAACAAGATGAGATTGACAGAATAATAGGACCAATTGAAGCACTTGTGAATGCCTTTCCAGAGGTGATAGTTTCCGTTGATACATTTAGGTCCAATGTTGCCCGAAAAGCTGTAGATGTGGGAGCCAGGATTATTAATGATATTTCTGGAGGTAATTTGGATCCCCTGATGCTGAAGACTGTCGCAGAACTAAGAGTCCCTTACATCGCAATGCACATGAAAGGGACTCCACAAACCATGGTTGATTTGGCTGATTACGATGATATTTTGAAGGAAGTCTTCCATTATTTCTCAAAAGTCCTTCATGATTGCAACGATCTTGGTATTAATGATGTCATCATTGATCCAGGGTTTGGTTTTGCCAAAAAACCCAGCCAGGGTTTCTTTTTATTGAAGAACATGGAGTATTTGCAAAAGCTCAATAAGCCATTGTTGGTTGGGCTCTCAAGAAAATCAATGATTTACAAAACATTGGGGATCGAAGCTAAAGATGCATTAAATGGAACTACCAGCTTAAATACTTTAGCTTTGTTAAAAGGAGCAAACATATTGCGTGTTCATGATGTAAAAGAAGCTGTAGAGGTAATCAAACTGATCGATCAAATTAAGTGATACTAGCATTCAAAATAGGGTTTTTAGAGATAGGATTTAAAGATATCCTTGATATTATGCTAGTGACCGTGCTACTTACGCAAGTCTACAAGCTGATGAGAGGCAGTGTTGCCATCAAGGTGTTTGTTGGCTTTTTGGTTCTTTACCTCATTTACTTAGTCGTCAATGCGCTCCAGATGGAGTTATTAAGTACTATTCTTGGCCAATTTATGGGTGTTGGAGTACTGGCGGCAATTATTCTCTTTCAACAGGAAATTAGGAAATTCTTATTGTTAATGGGTCGCACGAATATCTTCGAAGAAGGGAAGTTGATCAAGAATGTTCGTTTCTGGTCCCAAAATGGCAGAAGTAGGAGGGCTAATATTTCACCAATCGTCGAAGCGGTTAAATCTTTAGCCGGTTCAAGTATTGGAGCGCTGATTGTTCTGTCTGATTCATCTCCACTTAAGTTTTACGCTGAATCTGGCGACGAAATGGATTCATTACTTTCCAAAAGATTGTTGATGGCAATTTTCAATAAGTACAGTCCATTGCATGATGGAGCTGTTATTATCCATAAGGATCGTATCGTCGCCGCCAGGTGCATATTGCCAGTAACCGAAAGAGATTTAGCCGCTCAATATGGTTTGAGGCATCGAGCTGGATTAGGGATGTCAGAAAGCACAGAAACTTTCGTGATTGTCGTGTCTGAGGAGACAGGTCAGATTTCCGTGATGCAGAATGGATCTGTAAATCATAATATTTCGACTCAAGAACTTAGAAAGCAGATCAATATCTACCTAAATGAACCAAAAGAGGTAAAAAAAGAAAGCCCCGCCGCGGAAGCAGAAAAAGAAATGCGGGAGGAAGTGGCTTAGATCACTTTTAGTTCCTTACCCACTTTTGTGAAAGCATTTATTGCCTTGTCAAGATGCGTTTTTTCATGAACTGCAGAAATTTGAACCCTTATCCTCGCTAAGTCTTTTGGTACTACCGGGTAGTAGAAACCTATTACATAGATTCCTTCTTCCAATAGTCTAGCGGCCATTTCTTGAGAGAGTTTGGCATCGTAGAGCATAATGGGCACAATGGGATGCTCTCCGGGTTTGATATCAAATCCAGCCGCAGTCATTTTCGATCGAAAGTAATTGGTATTTTCTTCCAACTTGTCTCTTAGTTCCGTGGTCTCACTTAACATATCTAAGACAGCTAGCGAGGCGCCGACGATTGATGGCGCAAGTGTATTTGAGAAAAGGTAGGGTCTGGACCTTTGTCTAAGTATTTCAACAATCTCTTTTTTGCCAGAGGTGAAACCTCCGGAAGCTCCACCAAGAGCTTTTCCGAGAGTGCCCGTTATGATATCCACTCGGTCCATACAATTTCGATGTTCATGCACCCCTCTTCCTGTCTTTCCGATAAATCCAGTAGAATGACATTCATCTGTCATGACCAGTGCATCGTACTTTTCAGCTAGGTCACAGATGACATCTAATTGTGCGATGGTGCCGTCCATGGAGAACACTCCGTCTGTAACGATGACCTTGACTTTTGCTTCGCTGGCAGCGATCAGTTGCTTCTCTAAGTCGTTCATGTCATTGTTTTGGTATCTGAATCTCTTGGCTTTGCAAAGTCTCACCCCGTCGATTATTGAAGCATGATTCAATGAATCTGATATGATGGCATCATCCGGACCCAGAAGAGGTTCAAATACTCCTCCATTGGCATCAAAAGCAGCGGCATATAAGATGGTATCTTCTGTCCCCAAAAAAGTAGAAATCTTCTTTTCTAGCTCCTTGTGAATATCTTGAGTACCACAAATGAAGCGAACTGAGGACATACCAAACCCATGGCTATCAATAGCTTCCTTTGCTGCAGCGATTACCCTTGGGTGTGACGACAACCCAAGGTAATTGTTAGCGCAGAAATTAATGACCTCTGTCTGATCACCGAGTCGTATATCTGCGGCTTGAGGCGAAGTGATGATTCGTTCTTTTTTGTAAAGGCCAGCCTCCTTGATGTCGGATAATTCGCTTAACAACTTAGTTTTTAGGGTTGTGTACATGATTAATTTTTGATGTTGGGTTTAAGTACTGGTTTGGGCTTCACTGTCTTCGCTTTTGTGGCAGCCGCTGACACGGGTTCTTCATCGAATTTGAAAGCCCTCCTGAATTTGTTGATTAAGAAGAGTTTCTGTTGAGTAAAACTATTGGGATGAACTTTTTCAAACAACGCTAACCACTCTACAAACTCGTCCGGTCGCTGCTGCTTGAAGCTAGTTGGGTCGATCTTTTTGGATTTCAGGTATTCAATAAAGTCCACGTTGCAAATTTACACGGTGAGCTGATGACAGATATACTTATTCTGAAAAGTATGTACTGATTGGCTGCTCTTTGGAAAAATGGCACATTTTATTGAGTCTGATAAACAAGGAATTTTTTGTTACAAGGAGGTACTTTTGTGGTCCCAAAAAACAACATTACACCCCAGATGAGTAAAACGTTAATAATTGGTGCCTGTGGACAATTAGGTACAGAGCTTACAATAAAATTAAGGTCTTTGAACGGGACTGAGAACGTTGTTGCGGCAGACATTGTGGATAGCCCGGTAAAGCTCATTGAAGATGGGCCATATGAGCAATTGAATATACTGGACAATGATGCCTACCAGTCAATCCTTGAAAAATATGATGTAACAGAAGTTTATCATTTGGTGGCGCTCTTGTCAGCTAAGGGTGAACAAGATCCACTTTTCGCCTGGAAACTGAATATGGATAGCTTACTTAACGTTTTGGAATCTGGGAGAAGCAGAGTTGAAAAGATCTATTGGCCAAGTTCGATTGCTGTTTTTGGACCTGATACTCCACCCAAAGAAACTCCACAATGGACCCTAATGAACCCAACTACTATCTATGGTATTAGTAAGCAAGCTGGAGAAAGGTGGTGTGAATATTATTTCAATAAATACGGTGTAGATGTAAGAAGCTTAAGATATCCAGGGCTGATTGGCTACAAAGCCATGCCTGGGGGAGGCACCACGGATTATGCGGTAGATATTTTCCACAAAGCGATTGCTGGGGAGCATTTTAGCTGTTTTTTGAGCGAGAATACGAAATTACCGATGATGTATATGGAAGATGCGGTAAATGCAACCATTGAGCTAATGACAGCACCCAAAGGAAATATAAAAGTCAGAAGTTCATATAATTTGACTGCCATGAGTTTTACTCCCGAGGAAATTGCTAATGAGATAAGAAATCACTTTCCCGATTTTACAATTTCTTACTCACCAGATTTTAGGCAAAAAATTGCGGAAGGCTGGCCTCAGAGCATAGACGATGGCCAGGCAAGAGGCGATTGGGGCTGGAAGCATCAATATGATCTCCCTAAGCTTGTAAGCGTTATGATTGCCAACCTGAAAGAAACTATCATTTTTGATTAAGCGAATTTTGTCTTTTCTTTCAGGTCATATTTAACCAACAAGCTCTATGGAATCTTACAATAATCTGTTACTGGATCTGGTAGATAATATTTTGACGATTACAATTAACAGAGAGTCGAAAATGAATGCATTGAATAGAGAAACGATGCTGGAGATTAAAGATGCATTCCAATACGTACAAGACAATCCTAAAGATATCAGAGGGGTAATATTAACCGGTTCAGGAGATAAAGCCTTTGTAGCAGGTGCTGACATTTCCGAGTTTACGGGAATCAACGAAATGAGTGCTCGGAAATTTGCAGAAGAAGGTCAGGAGATTTTCCAATCAATTGAAGAGTGCCACACGCCTGTGGTTGCATTAGTGAATGGCTTTGCACTTGGGGGTGGATGCGAACTTGCAATGGCTGCACATATGAGAGTTGCGGTCAAATCGGCAAAATTTGGTCAGCCAGAGGTCAATCTTGGGTTGATTCCAGGGTACGGTGGTACTCAGCGACTAACTCAGTTGATTGGGAAGGGTAGGGCTTTCGAATTTCTTATGTCAGCAGACATGATACCTGCAGAAACCGCCCTTGGATTTGGGTTAGTAAACTATGTCGAAAACGATAAAGAAGCTGCACTTAAGAAAGCTACTGAACTGCTCAACAAGATTTGTTCAAAAGCTCCAATAGCTATTGGTAGAGTCATTGATGCGGTAAACGCCTTATTTCAGGATGGGGTAGATGGATACAAAACTGAAGCAAATTCCTTTGCGGGATGTTTTGGAACAGAAGATTTCAAGGAAGGCGTGGAAGCATTTCTGGAAAAACGTCCTGCTAACTTCAAGGGGGAGTAGTTGTCTGTTCTCAAAAAGCTGGCAGGTGAAACTGCGGTCTATGGCTTAAGTAGTGTCCTAGGACGTTTGCTAAATTATCTACTCGTTCCACTTTACACTGCGGTCTTCCTGCCATCAGAATATGGTATTGTCACTGAGCTCTATGCATATGTAGCTTTTCTGAATATCCTATTTGTCTATGGAATGGAGACTGCTTACTTCCGTTTTTCGCAGGAAAAAAATGATAAGTACTTCAACCTGGCATTTACCAGCGTGCTAATAAGCTCGCTAGCCTTTTCAGGATTGCTGTTGATCTTTTCAAAGTCAATAGCTCAATTGCTCCACTATCCCAATAAGGCACATTTCGTCCAATGGCTTGCAATAATTCTCATGATTGATGCCGTTGTGGCAATACCATTTGCAAAACTTCGACAGGATGGAAAAGCAAAGAAGTTCGCTACTTTAAAATTGACCAATATTGTCGCGAACATTGTGCTAAATCTATTTTTTGTGCTGTTCTGTCCGTGGTATGTCAGCAAATATCCAGGTCACTTGATTGCCTCCATCTTTGATGAGAATATTGGCGTTGGATATGTCTTTTTATCCAATCTTATAGCTAATTCCTTGTACATCATCTTTTTCATGCCCCTTTTTAGAAAGTCGCGGCTGCTGCTATCTGGTAGTGACTGGAGACGAATGATGAAATATGCCTGGCCAGTGCTAATCATAGGATTCGCCGGTGTGACGAATGAGATGCTAAGTAGGGCGATTTTGAAATATCACTTGCCTGATCAATTCTATCCCGAACATTCAAACCTTGAGATTCTTGGAATATTTGGTGCATGCTACAAGTTGGCCGTCTTTATGACTCTGGCTATACAAGCATTTCGTTACGCATTCGAACCATTCCTGTTTGCCCAAGCTAAAGAGAAGAATTCACCTACTGTCTTTAGGAAGGTACTGACCTATTTTGTGTTGTTTACAAGCTTTAGTTGGTTGGTGCTTTGTCTTTATATGCCCTACTACGCACCTATATTACTTCGGCAAGAAAGTTATCTTTTCGCCTTAGATGCTGTTCCCTGGTTATTAGCAGGTGGATTGTTTTTAGGGATTTTTTATAACCTATCTATTTGGTACAAACTAACTGACAATACCCATTACGGGGCAGTTATCAGCATAATTGGTGCCGTCGCAACGGTGATTTTGAATTGGATACTTATCCCTGTCTATGGGTATATGGGTAGTGCATATGCCACCTTTTTCAGTTACCTGCTTATGATTATTGTTTCTTTCTTTTGGGGAAGGCATCATTATCCGGTGCCGTACAACTTACCGAAGGTCGTAGGGTATTTCTTTCTGGCTGCACTAGGAATTACAATTGCCAAAATGATGGACCAATCTTTTATACTTTCTACTGCGATAGTTTTAATCTTTCTAACTTTGGCTTTTTTATTCGAGCGAAAGAACTTGAGCCGCACTTCTTCTTAAGTTTATTATGAATTTAATCATCCCAATGGCGGGCAAAGGGAAACGACTACGTCCCCATACCTTGACAGTACCAAAACCTCTCATTCCGATTGCAGGCAAGCCCATTGTTCAACGTCTGGTAGAGGATATAGCCCAAGTGACTCCTGAAAAAATTGACCACATTGGATTTGTGATCGGTGATTTCGACAATGAAATACTTGAGCAATTAAAGGAGATTGCAAATGCAATTGGCGCAGCGCCACATTTTTATCATCAGAAAGTGGCAGAAGGCACCGCACATGCAGTTTTTTGCGCTAGTGAATTACTTAAGGGCAAAATTACTGTGGCCTTTTCCGACACGTTATTTAAAGCCGACTTCACGTTGAACTCGAACAACGATGGAATTATTTGGACCAAGAAAGTAGCAGACCCGAGTGCTTTTGGAGTGGTCAAAACTGATAGCGATGGGATCATTACCGATTTTGTTGAAAAACCTAAAGAGTTTGTATCGGACCAGGCCATTATTGGAATATACTATTTCAAAAATGGAGAAGACCTCCACAGAGAGCTTCAATATTTGATTGACAATGACATTAGAGGGGGTGGAGAATATCAGCTGACCATGGCACTTGAAAACCTAAGAAACAAAGGTACAAGGTTCACTTTGGGTGCTGTTGACGAGTGGTTGGACTGCGGGAATAAAGAGATAACGGTGACTTCCAATTCCAGGTACCTGGGATTTCTTGCCGGAGAGGATTTAATAAGTAATGATGTACAGATTGAAAACTCGCAAATCATCCCACCGGTATTTATTGGAAAGGGTTGTATCATTAAAGATTCTAGAATAGGGCCAAATGTTTCTGTCGGATCCAACTGCAGCGTCGTAAGCACTAATTTGGAGGATTGTTTGATTCAAAATAATTGCATGTTGGATAGCGTTAATTTGACCAACTCAATGATTGGAAACTTCGTTAAGCTAAATGGCCATCCAAAATCGGTAAGTTTGGGAGATTATAGTGAATGGTAAATTTGATGCGTACAACCATATTCGTTGTTGTTTTTTTAACTTTTTTGTCAGTACTTGCTCAGAAAAAGAATAAGGATAAGGGTATTTCTATCCCTCAGACACAACAAGATTCTGTCAAGCTCGAATCCGTCTTAATTGATGCTGAAAAGCAACTCATTCTTGAAAATTACTCCAAAGCTTTGGAAGGCTTCACGGTAGCTTTGGAAATGAATTCAGGTAGCGGAGCGATCAACTACAAAATTGCCGAAATTCTAGCCAAGAGTGGCGAAGGTCAAAAATCCCTGGCATATGGACTAAAGGCAATCGAACTAGACCCCAATAATAAGTACTATAGAATAGGGCTTGCCAGAATTTATCAGTCTATTGGATTTTACATCGAATCGGCAAAAACCTACGAAGCACTCCTACAGAGATTTCCCAATCATGAAGATGCATTATACGAACTTGCGGAACTCTATCAACTGACAGGTCGTACGGAACAAATGTTTTCCACCTTTGATCGGATCGAGGAAGCTTTTGGCGTCAAAGAAGAAATTGTGCGTGAAAAGCAGCGAATTTTCATGACTCAGGGTAAAATCGATGAGGTCATCAAAGAGTATCACAAGTTGATTGATACGTATCCAAATGAAACATCATACAAGCTTGAGCTCATTAGTTTTTTGATTCAAAACAAAAAACTGAATGAAGCTGAGGTGGAAATTTCGGAATATGAAAAACAAGAATCACAAAACGCTCGAATTTCATTACTGAAGAGTGAAATAGCTTGGATGAAGGGAGAACACACAAAATCCTTGAACTTATTAAATGATGCTTTTGATTCGCCAGGTATTGATTTTGAAACCAAATTTCAGATTATCTCAAATTATTTGATGGCTTCTTCCAGTATTGAAAATCAAGAGATGTTGACCAACCTTGTCATGGGTTTAGCAGACCAAAATGCAGATGAATTTAAGGCCCAGGCCTTAGTTGGTGATATGCTATACCAGGATGGGCGTCAAAAAGAGGCTGTTAAGTACTATCTAAATGCCGTGAGCCTTAAGCCAGCGAATTACTCTGTCTGGCAGAATATTCTCAATGTTGAGGCTGATCTAAATCAATACGATAGCCTCATAAAACATGCAGAGAAAGCATTAGAATATTTCCCAAACCAAGCATTGCTATACTATTTTGCAGGAACCGGATACTTGATCGCAAATCAATATGAAAAGGCGGTACGAAGATTGGATACCGGAAGAAAGTACACAACTGATCCCAATTTATTGACTGTTTTTTATGGGCAACTTGGGGATGCATATAATGGCTTGAGCGAAAGTGAAAAATCGTATAAATCATATGAAAAAGCGCTGCAAAACAAACCTGATAATGACCATGTCCTGAATAATTATAGTTATTTCCTTTCTTTAGATAAGAAAGAACTTGACAAAGCATTAGATATGTCGGCGGCACTGGTTAAGAAGTATCCAGACAATCCAACCTATCTTGATACCCACGGGTGGGTACTGTATGTCAGGGGTGAATTCAAGGAGGCCAGGAGATATTTGGAAAAAGCGGTCTCAATAGGGGAGGAAGATGGCACGGTGATTGAACACTATGGTGACGTATTGTTTCAACTTGGTGATGTCGAGGAAGCTATAAAAGAATGGGAAAGAGCATTGCAAAAAGGCGAAGCATCAGATTTATTGGAAAAGAAAATTGCGGATAGAAAGCTGTATGAGTAAGCTGATAATGATTTTGGTCTTCTGTAGCGTGGTATTAAGCTCTTGCAATAGAAAAATAGGAGCTGTCTTTTCAAGAAAAGAAAGACTTGAAATAATAGACCCTCAGTTTAAGTACCTGACCTCAAAAGCAAAATTTAAGTTTGATGATAAAGGGAAAAAAGTCTCGGCTACTGCTAATTTTAGAATAAGTAAGGACAGCATTATCTGGATCTCTATTTCAGGTTTTGGAATAGAAGCGGCAAGAGTTTTAATCGATACTGACAATGTCAGAGTTCTTGATCGATTAAACAAACAGTACTACGAATATACCTTCGAAGAGCTCTCAAGTGAGTATAAGTTCGATTTTAGCTTCAAAATGGTCCAATCTGTCCTCTTGGGTAATCTTATCGAACCATACAAAAATCAAAAGTATCAGGAACTGGACAGTCACTTCATCTATGATGATTTTCAAGGGGACTACAATTTTCAAAACTTCATTGGAAGCAATAGTATGAAGCTTGAAAAAGTAAATGTTTTGGACCAAAACACGAAAAATTCGATTTCAGTAAATTACAGCGATTTTATTATGGTGGAATCTGAAGTTTTCCCAAATGAGATTTCTGCGGTTATTGATTATTCGGCCAATGATAAGCCAGATACCAAAATCAATATTTCATATAGCAAAATGGAGATTGAATCATCACCACTTAAATTCCCCTACTCTGTTTCAAGCAAGTATGAGAAAAAGTAGCCTTTTTGTTCTCCTTTTATGCACACTAACATTCCTATCATTCTCGGTTACTGCACAAAAAACCAAAAGTCAGCTTGAACGTGAGAAAAAGGAAAACCTGCGAAAAATTGCTCAAGCAGAAAAGATTCTAACTGAGACCTCTTCCCAGAAAAAAGCAACACTTGGTCAGCTACAAGCTCTTAACCAAAAAATTAATGCCAGAGAGTCCTTAATCAGATCTTTGGGTGCTGAAATACGACTACTGGATGCCGAAATCAGTGACCTTTCTGACGTAGCAACATCGCTTCAGAATGATCTGAAGACACTTAAAGATGAGTATGCTGAACAGATCTATACTTCTTACAAGGCCAACAGAGGGAATAATAAATTGATGTTCTTGTTCTCTGCGGCAAACTTTAACCAACTGCTGCAAAGGCTGAAGTACCTTGAGCAATACAGCGAGGCAAGAAGGGTTCAAGCCGAGCAGATTGAGGTAGTGACAAAAGAACTTAATGAGCAGAGAAGTAAGGTAGAAACCAAGAGGTCACAACAACAAATCCTTCTCAATCAGCAGGTGAAAGAGAGTCGAAAACTGGCAAATTCAAAAAAGAAGCAGTCCTTGCTCGTAGCCCAGTTGACGAAAAAAGAACGTCAGCTAAAGAAGGAACTCGCAGATCGAAGGGCTGCCAATAAGCGATTGAATACACTTATTGCTAACATTATTGAAGAAGAAAAGGTAAAGACTTCCACGGCATCGACTGCTGAGGTAGCAAGCTCAGCTGAACTGACAAGACTATTTGAATCCAGAAAAAATAAACTTGCGTGGCCTGTGACTTCCGGATTCATAACAGGGAAATTTGGTAAACAACCACATCCCGTCTTGAAAAGGATTACTGTGGTAAATGATGGTGTCGATATACAAACAAACGAAAACTCAGTAGTCAAGTCAGTGTTTGATGGTGAAGTAACGCGTATAGCTACTATTCCCGGGAAAAACAATATTGTGATCATAAGACATGGAGACTACATGACTGTATATGCTAGGTTGGGGGCAATAAATGTCAAAAAGGGACAAAAGGTCAAGGCAAATGACGTCATAGGTGAAGTCTATACAGATAGAGATGGCGTCACTGAGCTGGAGTTTCAGGTCTATAAAGGGACCACAAAATTGAACCCTGAAAATTGGTTAGCGTTAAAATAGCCTAGTATTATGTGGTGTTTATTTGGCTAATAAATACCTATCTTTGATCAAATAAATTACTGGAAAATGTACAATACACTGCTATGGGTGCCTGGATGGGGCGAGTTGTTGATAATAATGCTATTTGTCTTAATTTTCTTTGGAGCTAAGAAAATCCCGGAAATTGCTCGAGGAATGGGTAAAGGAATTAGGGAATTCAAAGACGCGACCAAGGAAATTAAAGACGAGATAAAAGAAGGGGCTGGAGAAGACGTCAAATCGTAACAGCCTACCAGTTCTAAAGCCTCACCAAAATAAGAACCACCACAAAGTTGAGGTAGCAATAAGCTTCGACCAATAGTAATATTATGGTTAAACATTCTCATATATTCCATTTTATGG
Source organism: uncultured Roseivirgaceae bacterium (assembly GCA_964591785.1). Taxonomy (GTDB): domain Bacteria; phylum Bacteroidota; class Bacteroidia; order Cytophagales; family Cyclobacteriaceae; genus Ekhidna. The sequence goes on along the minus strand of CAZQDI010000069.1, from coordinate 7,692 downwards.
TTGATAGAGTTTTTTGGTTGTTTTTAGCTCTTTTATGTCCAATTTCTCTCAGTCTTATTTCTGCGCAGGAAATTACAATTGGTACTCCCACTGAAATAGAAATATTTCCTGATAATACATATGAAGAGATAGCGGATAGAATGACATGTATTGAAGGAGAAGTGCCACTTAACTACAATGAGCGAGTAAAGGCATTCATTGATTACTTCTCAATAAAAAACCGGGATTACACGCGAGATATTATCCAGAAAAGGGAACTTTACTTTCCTATATTTTCCGAAACACTCGCAAAATATGATATGCCGGATGAACTCAAATACTTGGCTATTGTGGAGTCAGGTTTGAGGCCGAATGCCGTCTCCCGAGCAAATGCAGTGGGTCTTTGGCAGTTTATCTCCTCCACAGGAAAGCAGTATGGTTTGCATGGCAACTGGTATGTCGATGACAGAATGGATCCCTATGAAGCCACAGATGCTGCTTGCAGGCATCTGCAGGATCTGTATGACATGTTTGATAGTTGGGAATTAGCATTGGCTGCCTATAATTGTGGGCCAGGTAATGTTAGACGAGCCATTCGAAGGAGTGGATACAAGAAAAAGTTTTGGGAGATTTACCGATACCTGCCAAGAGAGACTCGATCATACGTCCCCCAGTTTGTTGCTATTACCTACCTGTTCAATCACCTAGAAGAGCACGGATTTGATACAAAGCCACTCTACTTTTACCCGGAATTAGATACTGTACTTATCAGTCAATACTTTCATATTGAGACATTTAGTAACCAACTAGGTTTGTGTCTGGATGATATGTTATTATGGAATCCCCAAATAAAGAGAGGGGCGCTTCCGGAAGGAACGAAGAATTTTCCGTTGAGAATTCCGGTAGAACTAAAAGATACTATCGTTGCAAATCGAATTGCATTGTATGATACCGCATCGAAAGTCGGGAAAAAGCACCTGGAATACCTTGCGAGAAATACTCCTGGAAGTACATATGGTAGAACACGAGTCTATTATAAGGTAAGAAGTGGGGATGTACTGGGGAAAATTGCCAGGCAGTACAGAGTAAGAGTTTCAGACATTAGAAAGTGGAACCGCCTTAGAAGTAATATGATACGGATTGGTCAAACGCTCAGTATTTGGGTTCTTCCAACCTACAATTCCAAGACCAAGAGCTTATATGCTGCCACCCCAAAAACGACAACAAAAGCTGTCGCAAGTAATCAATCCGGAAGAGTCTATACTGTCAAATCAGGCGATTCTTTGTGGAGTATCAGTAGAAATAATAATACCACGATAGAGAAGTTGAAGAGGGCAAATAAGTTAGGATCCAATACGATCAAACCTGGCCAGTCACTTGTAATACCAGACTAGACAAAAGATTATTCGCTTATGTGTGAGTGAAGGAATAATTTTTGCTTGCACTAGTTCGAACAAAAAAACTAAGATGAGATCATTTCTTTTATTCTCCATAATATTATGTATTGTTTCTTGTTCTGATTCTGGGAGTTCCCGAATCGGATCTTCACTTTTACCCAAAGCTCGGGGTGAAGCAGACGAAATCATCATTGTTGCAGATTCAACTCAATGGGTAGATTCGCAACTAGGTGAAGAACTCAAAAAGACCTTCAATTCTCCAATGCTTGGCCTACCACAAGATGAACCCTTGTTTAATGCCAACAAGGTCAACCCAAGAAAGCTTAACTCTGTACTAAAGTCTGCTAAGAATATGGTGTTTGTCATGACACTGGACAGCAAAACATCCGATAGCAGAGCCTTACAGCAATTTTTTACCAGTCAGTCCTTAAATCAGATCAAACGCGACACTGCCATTTTTATGAGGCAACAAAATGATCTATTTGCAAGAGGCCAGACCGCGTTGTTTCTATTCTCTTCGTCTGAAGAGCTACTTGCCAAAAAGATCAACTATAACAGACTCCAGATACAGGCGATTTTTGAGGCTTCAGCTAGAAGATCCATACAAGAAAAACTTTTTAATAGTACGAGAAAACAATTGGAAGCCAGGATCGCTGAGAACCATAACGTAGGGCTCACGATACCCTACGGATGGGAGAAAGCCAGAGATTTGAATAACTTCTTCTGGCTAAGGCTGATGAATGCAGAAACTGAACAATCCATCTTTGTTTATTATCAGCCCTACACTGACCAATCCATCTTTAACAAAGTAGACCTATTTCGAGATAAAATAACGGAGCGATATCTTTTTGATGGCGAGAACAAGAATGTGCACATCGAGCGCCAACCACAAATACCGGTTTTCACAGAACGAGTCAGTTTTAACGGACACTTTGCTGTTGAATCCAAGGGACTTTGGAGAATCAGCGATTTGTCCAGAGGCGGCCCATTTGTTAGTTACACCATCGTGGATGAAGATGCACAGCTTCTTTATTATGTCGAAGGCTACGTTGATTCTCCGGGGACGCGTAAGAAAAATTTTGTTAGAGAGCTGGAGACAATTTTAGCAACCTTCAAAACGAAAAGTGATTTAGTTAGCCCAACAAATGTTGCACAATAGTCGATGTCATTTGATGCTTTTTGAAGAGCTTTGAAGCTGGGTTGAGGAAGCATGTCTCCGAGCCAATAAAATCAAAAGCATGAGCACAACTAAGATACGACGACAAGACGCTTTAGACTACCACGAAAACAAACCTGCTGGGAAAATTGAGGTAAACTCCACAAAGCCGGTAGGATCCCAGCACGATCTTGCACTGGCTTACTCTCCCGGGGTTGCAGAGCCATGTAAAGTCATAGCTGATGACAAAGAAAATGTGTACAAGTACACCGCAAAAGGAAACTTGGTGGGAGTTATTTCCAATGGTACTGCAGTTTTAGGGTTGGGAAATATCGGGCCGGAGGCCTCCAAGCCAGTGATGGAAGGAAAGGGTGTACTTTTCAAGAAGTTTGCAGGGATCGATGTGTTTGACATTGAAATCAATGAACAGGATCCTGACAAATTCATCGAGATTGTTAAGTCCCTGGAACCAACCTTCGGTGGTATCAATCTGGAAGATATAAAAGCTCCTGAAAGTTTTAAGATCGAACAAGTCCTACGGAAGGAAATGGATATTCCCGTGATGCATGATGATCAGCATGGCACTGCCATTATTTCAAGTGCAGCCTTGCTCAATGCATTGGAAGTAGTTGGGAAGAAGATAGATGAAATAAAAATAGTTGTGAGCGGTGCTGGTGCCGCTGCCATTGCCTGCACAGATCTTTATGTGGCGCTTGGTGCAAGGAAAGAGAATATCCTTATGGCAGACAGCAAGGGGATTCTGAATAAAAAAAGAGAAGGGCTCGATGAGATCAAATCAAAATATGTCACTGACCAGAACATAAGTGATTTAGGAGAGGCCTTGGTAGGTGCTGACATGTTTTTAGGATTGTCCATAGCTGATATTGTCACTCCCGAGATGTTAAAATCAATGGCCAGTGATCCAATTGTATTTGCTCTCTCCAATCCGGACCCGGAAATCGCATATGATCTGGCGATAAAGACACGCAAGGATGTAATCATGGCGACCGGGCGATCCGATCACCCCAATCAGGTAAACAATGTACTGGGGTTTCCTTACATATTCCGAGGGGCTTTGGATGTCCGTGCTACATCCATCAACGAAGAAATGAAGCTGGCTGCCGTGAAGGCGATCGCTCAACTTGCCAAGGAACAAGTACCTGATATCGTTCTAAAGGCCTACGGCAAGCAGAATCTGAAATTCGGAGCAGACTACTTAATTCCAAAACCGATGGACCCTAGGTTGATTACAACCATTTCACCAGCAGTTGCAAGAGCTGCCATGGAGTCCGGAGTGGCAAAAATCGCAATTGAAGATTGGAAACAGTATGAGCAGGATCTTCTTGAGAAAGTAGGAATTGACCAACGACTGATTTCGAGATTTGTCTATCGGGCCAGACAGAAGCCGAAGAAAGTAGTGTTTGCAGAAGCCAATCACATCAACATCCTAAAGGCTGCACAAATGACTTTGGACACTGGTATTGGCACACCGATCCTTGTCGGGAAGAAAGAGCAGATAAGCCGGTTAATCAAGGAAAATCATCTGGATTCCTTAAGTGATTGCGAGATCGTCGATCCTGCTGCAAATAAGGAAAAGCTAGAGGCCTATGCCGAAGAGTATTTCAAGATCCGTCAACGCAAAGGAATGACGATGCACTTGGCCAAAAAAGCGATGTCGAGCCGTACCTACTTTGGAATGATGATGATTGAAAAGGGTGAGGCGGATGTACTTATTTCCGGTCTTTCCAATGATTACCCAAAAACCATACTTCCAGCATTGCAAATTGTAGGTATGGAGGAAGGAATCAATCGTGTTGCAGGCATGTACATCGTGAATACCCCTAAAGGGAATTTCTTTTTCGCCGATACCACGGTTAATCTAAATCCATCTGCGGATGAGTTGGTTGATATTATTGGGATGACAAATCGGGCTGTCAAATTTTTCGACTACGATCCTAAAATCGCAGTTCTTTCCTATTCAAACTTTGGTTCTGCAAAAGGGGACGTGGCAATGAAGGCATCATTGGCGGTTAAAAAAGCTAAGGAACGATGGCCTGACATGAAAATCGAAGGAGAACTGCAAGCTAATGTTGCCTTGAACAAAAATCTGCGTGATGAGCTATATCCATTCAATGATTTGAAAGGAGAAAATGTCAACACATTGATTTTTCCTGATCTGCAGTCCGGAAATATCGCATACAAAACGATGATGGAAATTGGCGGCGCTGAGGTAATTGGTCCCGTGCTGATGGGTATGAAGAAATCAATTCAGGTTTTGCAATTAGGCAGTACGGTGCGGGAGATTTACAATATGGTAGCCATCGCTGTAGTAGATGCTGAAGAAGGATGTGAATACTATTGATCAACAAAAATTCGAGCATGGAGTAGGAGATTGCTTACTTAAAATTCCTCTTTCATCTCAGGCATCAGATTAGCCGATTGTTCTGGATTATAAGGTTAGCTTTGTCTTATGATCACATATCTGAAAGGAAGGCTAGCCTTCAAGGATCCCACACATCTCGTAGTAGACGTAAACGGAGTGGGCTATGAGGTGAAAATCAGTTTAATAACTTATGGACAGGTAAAGGACAAAGAGGATATCTTGATTCATACCTACTTACATGTCAAAGAAGATGCTCACACCCTATTTGGATTCTACGAAACTTCTGAAAAGAAGCGATTTCTGGATCTACTTTCGATTAATGGCGTGGGACCTAGCACAGCGCTCATGATATTATCTTCATTGGATGCCAAGGAGCTACAAACCGCGATTGTTCAAGAAGATGTAAAGACAATTCAATCGGTCAAAGGAATTGGCGGCAAAACAGCACAAAGAATTATCCTGGAATTGAAGGACAAAATGAAAAAAGAGGGATTATTGGACAAAACCGTTCAAAATCAACCTCGAAATGATAATACGCTCCGCTCTGAGGCGTTATCAGCCTTGACTACTTTAGGGATAAATAAATCAATTGCTGAAAAAACTATTGATAAGATTTTGAAAGAATACGGAGAGGAGATTAAACTTGAAGAATTGATTAAGCAAGCCCTCAAGCGGTCATAACCAATCTAACCCTAGTCGCTGATTTTTTGAGAGGAGAACTTTACATACGGGTACTACTACTTATCCTTATTTCGGTCTTTTACCAGAAGACCTCAAAGTTGTATGGTCAGGAGCAGGATACGGTCCAAACGGATTCTCTCAGACCGTACGAACCAAGCAAGAAGCCGACCTTTCAGCCAGCGTACCGATTTGGGGATCCTTTCTCAAATCGAATTTCCAGATCCCCTCTTTTTCTAAGGGATCCGTCTCAGGTCGATATGCGAGTGAGGTTTAACCCTGATACAACAGCGGAGGATGCAGGAATTACCTATTCTGTCTATGAAAATATAGGAGACTTAAATTTTCGGCCGGCCACATTTATGAGTTTTAGTGAATTCAATCGCTATAGCAACTCCCAGTTAAATAAAGAATACTTCAAAGAACGCTCTGCCGGTTTGGATGGGGAGAGCGCTGTAAGTGGAAGAAGTCTGTTACCAAGGCTATATATAAGCCCGGTTTTCGACCGAATTTTCGGTGGCAGCTATGTCGATATACAACCAAACGGGTTCGTGAATTTAGATTTTGGTGGCATCTTTCAAAGGATTGATGATCCAAGTATCCCCTTGAGACAACAGCGAAATGGGGCATTTAATTTTGACCAACAGATCAGTATGAATGTAGTGGGCAAGGTTGGTGAAAAACTGGAGATTACTGCCAATTTTGATAACAATAACACCTTCGATTTTCAAAACAATTTACGTGTAGTCTACACAGGGTATGAAGAAGACATCATAAAGAAAATTGAGGTAGGAAATGTCAGTATGCCGGTTTCTAATTCCTTGATGACAGGTGCCCAATCACTATTTGGTGTAAAGACCGAACTCCAGTTTGGTAAATTATTTGTAACAGCAATTGCATCTCAGCAGCGGGGTAGAAGCGAGACACTGACCATCGAAAGCGGCTTTCAGGGGCAGGAGTTTGAAGTTTTGGCAGCCGACTACGACGAAAATAGACATTTCTTTCTAGGCCATTTTTTCCGAGAAAACTATGAAAGATGGCTGTTTACGCTACCACAGGTCAATTCTGGAGTCAACGTGACTCGGATGGAAGTGTACATTCTGAACAGAAACAATGATACGGAGACACTAAGAAATGTGGTGGGGTTAATGGACCTCGCAGAAGGAGAAATTGTATTCAATGATGCAGTGGGACAAAGAGTGGATGGACCAACGGACAACGATGCCAATGACTTATTCGACCGACTACCGATTACCGAGTCTGTTACAACAGTAAATGAGTCCTTGCGAGCTTTGGGACTAGAAAGAGATATTGACTATGTATTTACTCCCTCCGCAAGGAAGCTGGACCCTTCCGAGTATAAGTTCAGCAAAGAATTAGGATTTATTTCTTTGACCAGAAGACTTCAAAATGATGAAATGTTGGCGATTGCGTATGAATACACTTTCAATGGTCAGAGATTTCGCGTGGGTGAGCTGAGTGAAGAATATCAGTCGAGGGCCGATGATCGGGCTATCTACCTTAAACTACTCCGCCCCAACCAAGTGAACACGGAGGTGCCAACTTGGGACTTGATGATGAAGAACATCTACAATCTGAATGCTTCGCAGGTAAGTCAGGAGAACTTTCAGCTGAAGGTGATCTATCGGGATGATGATACTGGACAAGACAACCCCTCACTCCATGAAGGGAGTATCAAAGATCAGCTCCTCATTGAGATCTTCCAACTTGACCGATTGAATCCTGCAGGTGATCGGTCTCCAGATGGGAATTTTGATTTTATCGAAGGGTTGACCATCGATACACGAAATGGAAATGTGATCTTTCCGGTTCTTGAGCCTTTCGGATCAACATTAAGAAACCAATTAACAGGAGAAACCAGGTTGATTGAGAAATACGTTTACAACGAGCTATACGAAGAGCCGCTCGCTACTGCAAAAAGAGAAGCAAGTAAAAATAAGTTTGTGATCACAGGACAATATACAGCCGGGTCTGTCAGCCAAATTCAACTTCCTGGGATCAACATTGCCGAAGGATCGGTTGTGGTTAATGCTGGAGGGCAACTTTTGACGGAAGGGCTGGATTATCGAGTGGACTAC
>CAZQDI010000068.1:0-20222 GCA_964591785.1 uncultured Roseivirgaceae bacterium | reverse complement strand
ATTTTCAAATTTGATCCATCGACTGGCACATTGTCAAAGCTGCACGATTTTGACCTTAATACGACAGGCTCTGAGCCCTATCGCGGATTTACTCTGGCCTCCAATGGTAAATTGTATACGCTGGCCGCGGAAGGGGGAGTCGGGTCCAATGGAGGGACGCTTGTGGAGTTAGATCCATCTACTGAGATCGTCACCAACCTGCATAGTTTCAACACCTCCGGTACCAACCCGATTGGCTTGTTGTCAGAGGGCCCTATGGGAATTGTTTTGGGGACCACCTCAACAGGTGGAGCTGCAGATCGTGGGGTGGTGTTTGAATATGATTTGGTAAATGATTCGTACACCAAACGTCTTGATTTTGGGCTTGCCCTGACTGGTGAGTCTGCTCTTTCTCCACTCATTAGTTACAATGGGAGTTTGTACGGGGCAACCGCGTATGGTGGAGCTAATAATCTGGGAGTGCTGTACCGATTTGACCCAACGATCAATAACATCAACCTATTACATTCATTTGATGAACTGACCGGACATCTTCCGATCGGTGCATTGTTACTGGCTTCAGATGGGAAGCTTTATGGTGTCACGAATGAGGGCGGGACCAATGACAGAGGGACCGTGTATTCGATTGACCTGAACGGAAATAACTACAATGTGCTCTCGAGTTTCGGAATTGCGGGATTCGAAGGTGAAAAACCACAAGAAGGGCTCATGGAAGCATCCAATGGTAAATTGTATGGAACTACCCGCTTTGGCGGGACCACCGGACAAGGGACCATCTTCGAGGTGGACTTGATGAACTCTTCCGTCGCCAATCTCTATTCTTTTAGTAGCCAGGGCTTTGGACCAAGGTGTAAGCTGATAGAAGGTCCTGTGAATGGGACTCTTTATGGTACAGCGGAAGACGGTGGAGCCAACGGTAGAGGAGCACTGTTTAGTTACGATTTTGTCAATGATACGTACAACCTGGAAGCTTCATTTGGTTCAGGCAATGGTTCCGATCCTGTAGGGGGGCTTTACCTGGGAACGGATGGTACGATGTATGGCATCACCTCGGGAGGAGGTGCCTCTGGCCTTGGTGCTGTCTATTCATTTGACCCAACCACTTCCTCAACGTCCCTAATCCTCGAAATGACCACATCACTCGGAGGGAAGTCCTGGGCAGATTGGCAACCGTCTCCAAGCGGAAATTTGTATGCCACGACCCGAACAAATGCCTCGAATGCACTAGGGTCTATTGTGGAACTGGACACGGCAAATAATATCGTGACTAAGCGTTCAGATATGACCAGCGCCATTGGAAAAAGCAGACCAGGCACGCTGCTTTCTTATTGTCTGAGTCCGATATTTGATGTGGCATTGCTGGCCAATCAAACGGTCTGTGCCGGAGATGATTTTACCCTTGCCGTCGGGTCGAATAATACGACTACCTACATCTGGAAGAAAGACAATGTGGTGGTCCCATCTACGACCGGAGATGCCATCAGTCTGACGGAAGTGACTACTTCTGACGCTGGCAGCTATTCAGTGGAAATGACCAATGAATGCGGAACCACCTCCTTCACCTTCCAGTTGAATGTCACCAACATTACCGCGACAGTTTCGACCACAGATGCGTCTTGTGAGACAACTACAGATGGTGCCATCAGTATTTCAGGTGTCTCGGGAGGGACTGCCCCGTATGAATTCAGTCTTGATGGAATTGGCTATGTCTCTGCCGGGTTCACAGGGCTTGGATCTGGCATGTACGATGTTTACATCAGAGATAGTTTTGGATGTGTGGTTCTCGAAACCGTGGAGGTGGGCTCCCTATTGACCGCGGCAATTTCTACCGTTGATGCTGTCTGCAATGGAGAGACCTCTGGTTTCATCATCATTGATGCAGCGGGTGGTACAGCACCTTACGAATATAGTCTGGACGGATCTCCTTTTCAGATGGATGACTTTTTTCAGGTAGGTGCGGGATCTTACAATGTTACCACAAGAGACAACACTGGCTGCACGGTCTCATCTTCCTCCATCACGATCAGTGAGCCATCGGCGATCACAATCGTATTGGAAAAGGAGGATGTCACCTGCCATGCTGGTACGGATGGGAGCATTACGGTCAATGCTTCCGGGGGCACCGGATCGTACCTGTTCAGGATAAATGGCGGATCCAATCAATTTTCGAACTCCTTCAATTCCTTAGGTGCGGGAACGTATTTGGTGGAAGTGCTGGATGGTAATCAGTGCATCGAAAGCACTTCTATTGATATCCTCGAGCCCGACCCATTGACAATCATAGAAACCATTCAAGATGTCACTTGCAATGGGGGCTCTGACGGGTCCATTGTCTTTGCCCCAAGCGGTGGGACGGGTCCTTACACGTTTGTATTTAATGGGAGTACCAATTCGGATGGGATATTTGAAAACCAAATGGCAGGTACTTACGTGCTGCAATTAATTGATGCAAATTTCTGCTCTCTTTCGCAGAACTACACCATCGCAGAGCCAGCGGAGTTGGTTGGCACGTTGACGGAAACAGGGACATCGTCTTGTGGGCTTTCCGATGGCGCTATTACGGTGAATGCAAGCGGGGGCACTGCTCCGTATACCTATCGAATAGATGGCGGATCCCCTCAATCTTCAAACGTCTTCAATAACCTGGCAGCTGGTTCCTATCAAATTGAATTGACGGATGAAAATGATTGCGAGTTCTCGATCATTGGGACCATAAATGATCCGGTAACAAGTACGGTGACCACTGCAAAAACAGATGTTACTTGCAATGGGGGCAATGATGGTTTAATCTCCTTGGATGTTTCTGGTGGGACAGCCCCAATTACCTATGCGCTTAATGGTGGCAGTCCGCAGTCATCACCGGATTTTATTGGATTATCTGCTGGTGAATACACAATTCTGGTTACTGAAGGCAATGGATGTCAAACCAATATCATTGCACAAATCATAGAGCCCCAAGAGCTGGAGCTGATTGTTGCTACTAACTTCCTTACCTGTTTTGATGCCAATGATGGCAGAATTGATCTCTCGGCTACCGGAGGTACCGCACCATACGAGTACAGCATTAATGGCGTAGATTTTCAGGTTAGCAGTTCATTTGACAATTTATCCCCGGGTACTTACACCCTGACACTGCGCGATGCACTAGGATGTACAACAAGCAGCGCTACTGAGGTGGAAGCTCCTACCCAAATCATTGCTTCTGCATCGACTACGAATGCTAGCTGCAATGGACTTGCCGATGGAGCAATCACCATAGAGGTGACAAGTGGAGATGGTCCCATGGCCTTCATCCTGGATGGAGGTTCGCCCTCTTCTTCCAATGTATTTGATGGACTGGCTCCGGGGTCCTACACGGTGACAGTGGAAGATTTTAGCGGGTGTACGATTAACCTCGAAAATGTTCAAGTTGGGGTAAACAAAGTGATCAACATTGACCTCAGCCCTACAGATCTTAGTTGTGTTGGCAGTGGGGATGGAGTTCTCGAAGTCACTGCTTCAGGAGGCAGTGCTCCATATGAATATAGCATTGATGGCATCAACTTTCAGGTCGGATCGAGCTTTCAGAGTTTAGATGCGGATACCTACATGATCACTACCCGAGATGCCGACGGTTGCACAAATACTGCTTCCATTTCGATTACTGAACCAGATGAATTGAACCTGAGCGTAGTGCAGGAAAACAGGAGTTTTACGCTTACAGCATCAGGCGGAACAGGTCCGTTTGAGTATTCATCCAATGGCGTGGATTTTCAGGCAGGAAATCTTTTTGAAGACCTGGAGCCGGGAAGCTACACGTTTACCGTGAGGGACAGCAAGGGCTGCGAAGCCATGTCCAGTGTCTTTGAGATTACTTTGGGCATTCATGATCCAGAGGTTTCTGTTTACCCCAACCCGGCCTCCAACCTATTGAAAATTGATGGGATACGTTTTGATGAGGCAGTCCTTCTGGATCTTCAAGGAAAACAAGTCCTGCAGACCAAACTGACCGAGGTGAAAATGGATGACCTAACGAAGGGAATCTATTTACTCCGTCTTCGCAGAAAAGGTCAGGTCATTCATGAGCAGCGACTAATAGTAAACTAAGGCAGGCAGAACTGTAGGTGGTTTTGCAATAGGCGGCTCCAAAGGGAGTCGCCTTTTTTGTTAGTCATTCTTATTTGAAGTATGTTGGAGCTATGAAGAGATCTACTTTGCTCATTGGTCTTCTGATGTCTTTTTTTAGGATGTCCGCCCAACCTTGTGATAGTGTTCTCTTAAAGAAGCTGGACAACTTTTACAGGTTGTATCAGGATGACTCACTTCGTTTCCATAGCGAACAAGCGCTCCGTGGTACGCAAAAGGAATCGCTTTGTCATTATTATTATTCATTTTACTTGATTAACTCCTATGTCTATCACGACGTGAGCAAAGCGGAAGACATCCTGGGCTCGCTTGACCAGTCAGATGAAGTGACTCATGAGCTACTCAGACTAGTCAGCTTACAAGCCATTCTCAATCGAAAAAATGAACATCGGGAACGCCTTCGTATACTGCAAAAGGCAGAGGGCTTGGCTGCTACGCTGGATGAAGACAAGTTTAAATCTAGATGGCATTTCTTCTGCTTTAAGTCACTTGCTAAAACGTATAGTAGATTGGCTGTTTATGATAGCGCAGTTTACTATGCACTTAGGTTTCTTGAATCTGAAAGTAAGGCCCTTAAGCTGGATGGGTATTTGACTCTAAGTAGTATCTACGTTGACATGGACGATCATCGGGCATCAATAAAGGAACTGAAGAAGGCTGATGCATTGGTGGATAAAGTTGTGCTGGAAACCTATCCTCGTCTTGCGTGCAATCTTTATAACAACCTGGGTGCTGGTTATATCGATGCAACAGCATACGATAGTGCGTTGCTCTACCTACGGAAAAGTCTTGACATTGCTCAGCAACTCAATGATTCAAAGCTTACCTATGCAAGACTGACTAACCTGGGTCTGGTCTACCTTGAGTTGGAAAATTCTGAGGAAGCCAGGTCATATTTTTTACAAGGGTTGGAAATTATTACCAGCAGTGAAGCAGAATCTCAATCTTACAAACTCCAAGTCTTGAATGAGAATTTGGCTCAGCTCGAACTCAATGTAGGCAATCATGATCAAGCACTTGAGTATGCATTGGCATCACTCAAATATGCAGAAAACTCGGGGAGAAAGGACTTAGTCATAGACGCCAATCAAGTCTTATCTCAGGTTTACGAGAAGGTGGGTGACTTGCCCAGGGCTTTTTCCTCTTACAAAACACATTCGGAATTGAAAGCAGAAATACTGGATGAGGAGAAGATTCAGGCCATTGAAGAGCTAAAAACCAGATATGAAACGGAGAAGAAGGAACAGCAGATTAATACACTGGCCCAGCAAAACAGAATTAAAGATCTACTAATCAATCAGCAACGCATCATCTTAGGATCTTCAATCTCTTTATTCATTCTTTTGAGTGGGATTAGCTTATTTGCCTACCGCCAGAGGAGGTTACTCACCGATCAAAAGCAGCTGGCCTTAGAGCAAAGCTTGCTGCGCGCTCAAATGAACCCTCATTTTATCTTCAATGCACTAAATTCCATTCAGAACTTCGTCACAAGCAATCACACTGCGGAGGCTACGTTGTACCTTGCTAAGTTTGGTGAATTGACTAGAGATATTTTGGAAGCCTCTAGGGAAAACTGGATTCCGTTGGAGAGAGAATTGCGAATCATAGACAATTATTTAGACTTGGAACGGGCCCGATTTCAAAAGGACCTGCGATTGATGAAAGACATTCAAGTAGAAGAGGCGGAGCATTTGTTGGTGCCCCCCATGCTGATTCAGCCATTTCTTGAAAATGCGATAAAGCATGGATTCGCACATAAAACCGATGGCAGCATCTTTCTTTCCATCAGAGAAGAAGCGGATCGAGTGAAGGTTGAAATTTCAGATGATGGAGATGGATTGCAGGAAAGCAACTCGCCTCATCGTTCGAGAGCGATCGAGATTACCAATCAACGCTTACGTAATCTTCGTGGAAAACAATCCTCGGGTGTCGAAATCAGCAATCGGACGGCAGGCGGAGTTCTTGTTCAATTTAACTTTCCAAGAAACTATGCCCTCTGATCCAATTCGAACTGTCATCGTGGAGGATGAACCGTCAGCCTCGCAAAACCTAATCAATCTACTCAATCAGATAAGTGCAGAGGTAGTGATAGTAGGCATCTCACGGTCAGTGGAAGAAGGTCTCGAATCAATCAACCGGCTTAAGCCGGACCTCGTATTGCTGGATATTCAGCTGGGCTCTGGCAGCTCGTTTGAGCTACTAGAGAAAGTGGGTCGACAAGATTTTCAATTCGTGTTCATTACAGCATACAGTGAATATGCGGTGCGGGCTTTTCAGTTCTCGGCTGTCGACTACATTCTAAAGCCGATTAACCCGGAACGTCTCAAGGAGGCATTGGCGAAAGTGAGTGAACAGCGTAGAATTGCCGAGAGATCCAGTATGCTTTCTGTTTTGATGGATAATTTGTCTAACAATCAGGCAAGGCCCAATAAAATTGTATTGTCCACTGCTGATATGGTCCATGTGGTAGAGCTTGAGTCGATCATCAAGTGTCAATCTTCCATCAATTACACCATGTTCTATCTGACCAATGGCAAAGAGTTGATCATTTCAAGAACCTTGAAAGAGTTTGATGGGCAGCTTTCAGGAAATGGGTTCTTCCGGGTGCACCGATCCTGGCTGATCAATGAGCAACATATTATCGGTTATGATAAGAGAGAAGGTGGGTATGTGGTCATGAGTGATCAATCGAAGCTTCCGGTTTCTCCCAAGAAAAGGGAAGAGTTAATCTCCCTGATCAAATCCAAGCAATAATTCTTTAATCATTTTCAGCATCTTTTTAATCGTGCTGAGGCCTTCCTCAATCATGTAGCGAAAATACGCTACCAATAATCAAGACTATTGCTGAGTAAAACTGCAATACTCTTAGTTATGAAAAACTTCCATCGCCTTGTTTGCCTCTCGGTTGTACTGTTTCTTTCTGTATTTTCTCTGCAAAGTCAGACGTATCTGGAATTAGGAGAAGAGGCCAATGATCAGGCCAGTTCCAATTTTTCTCGTGCGATTGCCAGTGATGATGAAATAATCGTCGTCGGGTGTGAATTGTGTGGTACCTCAGGAGAGGTCTTTGTGTATTCCAATTGTGAGGGGACAATAAATAAGATCGCAACACTGACTGTAAGCACCGGGATACCCAGTGGCGCCTTATTTGGTCGCTCCGTTGATATTCTGAATGATGTAATTGTCGTGGGTAATCGCTTTGGTAGTGTTTATGTCTACGAAAAACCAACAGGCGGTTGGGCAGACATGACCCAGACTGCGACTTTGACTTCAACCTCAACCAATAACCGAACCGGGGAGCTTGTGAAGGTCACTGATAAGTATGTTTTAGCCATGAACGACCCTACCTCGACCAACAAATGGCTATCGATATTTGAAAAATCCGGAGCAAACTGGTCATCAATGGGTGAAACCGCCAGAATAAATCGACCGGATGGTTCTGGTCCACAGTCGCTACAGTTTGCCAGAGGGTTTGATGCGATTGGAGATACCATTTTGGTGGCAAGTGCCAACAATGATAACCCAGGATACCTATATTTTAAGCCTAGCAATGGATGGGCAGCTTCGTCACCGATCACCGTCCCAAATGTGGTATTAACGAATGGGTCATCTACCAACCCTTCGGCGTTTGCAAGAGCAGCAGAAATAACTAAAGATCATGCTTACATTAGTATTCAGTCAGAACCCGTAAGAATTTATGAGCGCCCCGTAGGAGGCTGGTCAAATGCACTTACAGTTGATGTTGATTATGTGCTAAGCTCTTCATCTGCGGCTTCTTCATTGTATGGATTTTCGATGGATGTTCAGTCGGATAGCATCCTTGTCGTCGGAGATCCATCTACGGATGAGGGGTATGTAAATGTTTTTTACAAGGGGACGAACGGGTCTTGGTCTACTAAAACCGAGGACCAGAAAATTGTGGCTTCAAATGGAATTACCGGGGATCGGTTTGGGATAGGAGTTTCGCTTAATGGAAAAAAGGCCTTAGTCGTCGGGGCCGACGATACGGAAAGAAATGCCCAGACAGATGCTGGCAGCTTTTACTCTTTTGAAAATGATCAGATAGATATTCCCATTACTTATCCAGAGTCCATCACGGATTTTATTTCGATTACCCGGGATGGAGAGCTTGTGGGTTTCGAGGAAGATGGTACTACCAGGTTGATAAATGACATTTCAGAAGCAGGTTTTTCGGCCCGGTCGGTGCTATTGGAAGGTTCGGACAAGTTGCTTTACGGCGTGTCTTCGGCAGGGGGAAGTTCCGGGCTAGGCTTTATTTATAGAATTAATCCAGATGGTCGCGGATTTGAACTACTCCACGAGTTTGATGGAACGCTGAATGGACAGTCTGGGTCATTTCCTAGCGAAGCATTAATTGAAGTAAATGGTCAATTGATCGGCGGGACGTTTGGAGATAATGGATCCAACGATCTGTCAAATGGGACCATTTTTGCAATGAATTTGGATGGTACCGGATTCAACACCATTTATACAGTCAACTCAGGCAAAGGCATTAGAGCTCTTTTTGCGGCCTCAAATGGTTCTATTTACAGTGCGATTAATTCTGTCTCGACGGAAATCTTTAGAATTAATGCAGACGGGACGGGTTTTACCTCCATCGCAACCCCTGCCACCTCGTTCGCAGGAGTGACCAATTTTGTAGGTTCCTTAGCAGAATACAATGGAGTGCTTTATGGGCTATCAAACGGCGGAGGCATGCAAGGAGACGGGTATCTTTTCTCGATTGACTTGATCACTGATAATTTTTCCATTTTGTACAGCCTGAATGGAGCCAGTGACGGCAACTTAACAAGTTCAGGATTAATTGAAAACAATGGGAAACTATTTGGGAATACCCTTCTAGGTGGATCCAACAATGATGGAACAGTGTTTTCTTACAATATCTCCAATAATACTTATCAGGTTTTATATGACTATTCCCTTAGTAGTTTTGATAAGAGTAGTTTGACTAAGCTATCCGATGGAAATGCGTATGCGCTTTCCAGAACTGGAGGTGTAAATGGCGATGGCCTTTTGATTCAGCTTGATCTATTCTCAGCGTGCAATGATGTGATCGATCTGGTCTCTTTTGAATCTTCCGTTGCAGCAGGTCCTGTGGGAACGCTCGTAGAGGTCATCAATACGCCGCCGCTGGTCCTCACTCAGATTCCGGATCAAACACTATCAGAAGATCAGTCATCATTCTCCTTCGATCTGAATGGATATTTTGATGCCTCAGACGAACCCATTTCCAATCTGGATTTATTGATTTCATCCAATTCTAATCCTGCTCTTTTCAGCAATGCCTCCATTTCCAATGCTGAAGATATTACTGCCGCTTCGTTGGTGCTCAACCCCGTATCGAATCTATTTGGCTCGGCTGATCTGACCATTACCGTTCGGGACGCCAGAGGCGGAGAGGCAACCAGCTCATTCACTGTTACCGTGTCTCCGGTGGCTGACACCCCGAGCATTACCAATGCCGTAACCTCTTACGGACAGGTGTCGACTTCCGGCCTCGTCATTACGAAAAACCCCAACGACGGAGCTGAGGTTACGCACTATCAAATCACCAACATTGAGTTTGGAGCCCCAATGCTGAGCGACAATACTGAGATTATGGAGGGGGATTTTATCACCATTTCGGAAGGAAGTGCAGGACTACAATGGATGCCTTTTGAGGCGAGGGAAGGATCTTTTGACATTCAGGCATCTACCAGTGCAGATGGCTCCGGAGTCGGTGGAGGTCAGGCAAGTGCAACGATTACAGTCAGCACCGCTTCGCTGACGATCACAGCTGACGACCAAAGCAGGGAATATGGCCAAACGAACCCGACACTTACTTTCAACTATTCTGGCTTTGTGAATGGCGAGGACGAATCCGTTTTGGACGTGTTACCTGTCGTTGAGACAGCCGCAGTAGCTGGTTCTGGAGTAGGAGTCTATGATATTCAGCCATCTGGAGCAGGTGACCAAAATTATGATTTTACCTACGTTGATGGAGTGTTTACAATTACTCAGGCAGACCTCACTATTGAGGTAAATGACAAGACAAGCACTTACGGTGACAACTTCCCTGTTTTTGATGGCACCTTTAGCGGAGTAGTAAACAATGATGATATCCAGGTCATTTATTCGTCAGATGCAGACCCGGAAGTGGGCATGTATGACATTACGGCAACGGTTCTTGATCCAAATGGTAGATTACCGAACTACACAGTTAGCAACACTTCCGGGACCCTGACCATTTCAAAAGCCTCCCTCTTGCTGACTGCCAATGACCAGACCATTGCATTTGGAGAAGCATTACCGACATTTGATGGTACGTTGGCCGGGGTGGTAAATGGGGATAACATTACCGCTTCTTACAGTACCACTGCATTGTCCGGATCAGATGTAGGCAACTATCCAATTACAACATCCCTTATTGACCCCGATATCCGTCTTGGAAATTACGATGTGGTATTGACTGACGGGATTTTGACCATTATTCGGGCCAGCCAGCTGATTACATTTCCCGAAGTTGCAGATTTTGATTTAGCATCTACCAATACGGTTACCCTATCTGCGACTGCTGACTCGGGCCTTCCCATCAGCTATGTACTGGATCAGGGTGACGGTACCCTGTCCGGAGCGGTACTCACAGCCAATTCCACTGGTAACTTTATGGTGCGGGCCACGCAGATCGGAGGGACCAATTATAACGCAGCGATGGATGTGTCTCGGTCATTTACTGTGACCGATTCTCGAAAAGCAGATCAAACGATTACGTTTGAGGGGATTGATGCGCAGGAGTATGGTAATAGTCTGTCGCTTGGAGCCACGACCTCAAGCAGCCTCCCAATCACCTATACGCTGAACTCCGGAGCAGGGACCATTTCCAGTGGAATGCTGACCATTGAGGGCATTGGATCTTACGAAATAACTGCCTCACAAGATGGAAACGATGCCTTTAACCCAGCTGCCGAGGTCACCCAGCAATTTATGGTAGTACAGGCTCCACTTACTGCTTCCGCTGACAACCAGACCATCAGGGAAGGTGAGGCAATTCCGACTTTGACGATTTCCTATGCAGGTTTCAGACTGTCAGATACACCATCTGAGATTGATATGTCACCCTCTGCCAGCACAATGGCTACGTCGCAAAGCGAAGCAGGCACCTATCCCATTATCCTGAATGGAGGTATGGACGATGTCTATTCCATCAACTTAGTGGACGGTACTCTCACCATAGAACCAGTGCTCGGCACTGGTACTTCTGAAATCATCGAGGTGTATCCCAACCCAGCCAGCAATAGGCTGAAGATCAATGGCGCTGACTATGAATTCGTCACCTTGTCTGATCTGAGCGGCAAGGTGGTCCTGACAGCAAACAAGACAGTACAGAATGAACTACAGCTCGATGCACTAAAACAGGGGGTATATGTAATTAGTCTGTATCGACAAGGGAAAATTATCCATCAGCAGAAGCTAAAAATTAACTAAGGCAGGCAGAACTGTAGGTGGTTTTGCAATAGGCGGCTCCAAAGGGAGCCGCTTTCTTTTTCCTCAAACGTTTTAACAGTCAGTAATTACGAATCACACAAATATTTAACCTTTTTGTTTGTGATTTAAATAAAAAAACAATGAAACTTTGCGAATCATTACAGCTTAAAATAGAAAACGATGATCTCAAAAAAGTATTTAAAGAGTAAGCCCGTAGCTAAAGTGACATTTTCTTTGGCGAAAAAAGAAGCTCAAGGAGCTGAAAAAGTGGCATTGGCTGGAGAGTTCAATAACTGGAGCACCTCTGAGCTAGAATTAAAGAAGAATAAAAGTGGAAAATTCACCGTTACTGTTGACCTGGAACAAGGCAAATCGTACGAATTCCGATATGTTCTGGACGGGAAAACGTGGGAAAACGATTGGGCTGCTGACGGGTACGTACCTAACAACCTGACGTTTGAAGAAAATTCTGTAGTGGAGGTTTAAGCCTCCACTATTTCTCGCTCTGGCTCCACTTCCAGACTTATTCGATCGCCTAACAATCGCCAGGATCCATTCTTTCCACTTCTCAATTTTCTGAATACAAGGTTTTGCAAGTGGATTAGCTCCACTTTCATTCCAAGTTGATCAAAACGATCCAGGAGTTCGACACCAACTTCAGGGTCGAAAAGCCCTTTGTAGACTACTTTACGAAGGGAGTCAGAGGCTTTGAAATTGTAGTTCTTCGATGGAATGACTTTCCATTTTATCAGTTCATCCAGCGTATCAAAAAGGAACTCAGAGGTCCCACTTTTTCCCCATTGGATAAGGGCAGTACGCAAGTCGTGCTCAAGTTTGGTAACAAGATTCTGCCACAGAATATGAGGCACGACCAGTTCCTGCTTTCTCATCAGGTTAAGCAAGCTATAGTTTTGCTTCGCGATCTGATCAATTGAGTTCACTGCTTCTCCGACATTTACGCCAATGACTTCCTTCAATACCTTCGTCTGCTCATCTCGCATGAGATCAAAGAAGGAGAAGTGAGTATTTCCAAAGTATTCGTGGATGTCATGGATGGCCGATGTGATGTAACTATTCTGGAACTTAGAAGAGAGTTTGGCAACGATCTCTTTAAAATTCTCCTCATCGTAGTTATCCGTGGTTCCTCCAATAATGTGATGATTCCCCAGATAGAGTACCGCAAAGCTTAAGTGCTTTACTGACAGCGTCACTTTTGAATTAATCACAGCACGACCCATGCACAGCACCTGCTGCCCAGCACGATGCCTGATTAAATCGCTGGTTTGGATGTTATAATTGAATACTTGCAGTGTTTTGGGGTTTTCAGCAAATAACACATTGACCGCGTAGTGCATTCCTACCTTACTGAGGGTCATGCGTTTTGGAGATACCCACTTTTCGTAAATATCCCGAATGGTACCATGCTCTTCAATGTTACTTTTTCCTTCAGCCAATATTTGAAGAAAACGTTCCTCTAATTCAATCTCATTTTCACGTTCTGCCAATTGAATTGCACGGTTAGCATATTGTAAGATTTGCACAGTTTCAATTCCTGAAGCTTCGTTAAAAAACCATCCACAACTGGTAAACATGAGCATTCCATTCCGCTGCATTTCCAGCAATCGGATCACATGGGTATGGAGCTTTTCGTGAAGACCTGGGAGATGTTTGTTAAAGAATGCAGGATAGTCACGCTCCTCGTATTGAAAGACGGCTTCTATGAAATCATTACGGAGCTTCCAGGGATCATTATGAAACTCTCGCATGTCATTCTCATAAAGGTTGTCTAATTCTTCCTTCAACCAATTGAGGCCATCCCTTAGCGGAGCTCTCCATTCCTGATTCCAGTGCTCAAGACCTCCTGTGTGGCAGCCACAGTTACTTCGCCATCGCTCGACACCATGGGCACAGCTCCAGGAGCTATCGTCGTGAATTTCTGCCTCATGCCTAATTTCTGTCTGACTTAGGAAGTATCCGTAATTAGCTAACTGAGCATCGGAAAAATTCTCCAGATAATATAGACAGTAAGCCAAAGCCATTTCGCCCTGGTAATGATGGTGGCCATAGGATTCACCGTCAGTAGCGATATGTAGCAACTCCGGAGTAGTCACTTCCGATGAAAAGCCATCTAATAAATTATTGGCAAAGGCCTTTCCGTCGTTTAGCAGACCTCCAAAAGCAATTTTTTGAGAAACTTCCCCATTGTAAAAAAACAAAACCATGGACCTGTTATTTCCCAGATCAACCGTGTATGGTAAATTGGGATTAATGCCATTTTGCCAGTCTCCGGTGCCCTTGAATCGTTTGGCTTGGTTTGGGGCTAAGATGGTGTATTTGATTCCTTGATCAGCAAGGCACCGCAAGGTGTCCATATCAACTGCAGTCTCCGCGAGCCACATCCCTTCCGGATTTCGCTGAAAACGTTGTTGAAAGTCGTAAAGCCCCCAGTAAATCTGGGTTTCCTTATCCCTTCGAGATGCTAATGGCATGATCAAATGGTTGTAGACCTGTGCAATGGCAGATCCATGACCATCAAATCGATTCAAGCTGTTTCTGTCAGCTTCCAGAATTAAATTGTAAGAATCCGGGCGTTCCAATTCCATCCATGAAAGCAGGGTCGGACCCATGTTAAAAGAGATTCTTTCATAGTTGTTGGTGATATCAATGATTTTGCCCTGTTCATTTAAGATCCTTGCATAGGAGTTAGGTCCGTAACATTCTTCATTGATCCGCTCGTTCCAGTCATGAAACGGGGCAGCAGATTCTTGCACTTCTATTTGTTCCAGCCAGGCGTTTTCACGTGGTGGTTGATAGAAATGCCCGTGTATACAGACATACTTATTCGGATTCTTTTCCATGAAATTTTTTAGTGGTTCTTATGCTCCTTTAATGATGGATATTCCAAGTGGTGGTAATGAAAGGTTAATACTTTTTGATTTGCCATGAGAACCGTGATCCTCTATTTGAAGCTCAGGGTTGAGTACGTTACTTCCACCATAAATTTCAGCATCTGAATTGAAAATTTCACTGCAACTTCGGTCAAATGGGACGCCAATTCGATAACCTCTGAGCGTAGATGGAGTAAAGTTTCCAACGATCAGCAGACAATTTCCTTTTTTGTCTTTTCTGACATAGGCCAAGGTAGAATTATTGTGGTCGTTAAAATCAATCCATTCAAAACCATCATTGGTATAAGATTGTTCGTGAAGCGGTTTTTCTTTTTTGTACAGACTGTTCAGGTCCTGAAATAGTTTTTTCATGCCTTGATGTTGGCTCCAGTCGAGCAAGTGCCAATCCAGTGACTGATCGTGCTTCCATTCATTCCATTGTCCAATCTCATTTCCCATGAAATTGAGTTTGGAGCCAGGGTGAGTATACATGTAAGCATAAAGCAGACGTGCATTGGCCATTTTCTGCCAATCGTCTCCAGGCATCCGAGAAAGAATTGACCCTTTTCCATGCACAACTTCATCGTGAGACAAAGGGAGCATGAAGTTCTCTGTGAATGCATAGGTCATGCTAAAAGAGATCTCGTTGTGATGGTATTTGCGATGTACAGGATCTTTCTTAAAGTACTCCAACGTATCGTTCATCCATCCCATCATCCATTTCAGTCCGAAGCCAAGACCGCCAGCAAAAACTGGCTTTGAAACCATCGGGAAAGAGGTAGATTCCTCAGCGATGGTTTGCACATCCGGGAAGCTTCTGTATACTTCAGTGCTGAGTTCCTTCAAAAATTCGATGGATTCGTAGTTTTCTCTACCTCCATCTTTGTTGGGAATCCATTCACCTTCTTCTCTGGAATAATCCAAATACAACATACTCGCAACGGCATCCACCCGGAGTCCGTCGATATGGTATTTTTCAAGCCAGTAAATGGCACTGCTGATCAGGAAAGATTTGACCTCATTCCTTCCATAATTGAAGATATAGCTGCTCCAATCAGGGTGATACCCCAGTTTTGGATCAGCATGTTCATATAAGGAGGTGCCATCATAGTTCCGTATTCCATGTGCATCTTCAGGAAAATGACTGGGAACCCAGTCCAGAATCACACCGATGTCTTCCTGATGAAAAGCATCGACCAGTGCCATAAAATCCTGAGGACTGCCATACCTTGATGTGGGTGCAAAATAGCCGAGCACCTGATACCCCCATGATCCATAAAACGGATGTTCCATGACAGGAAGGAATTCCACATGCGTATAGCCCATTTCTTTGATGTATGGGACTAACTCATGAATCATTTCCTGGTAAGAAAGTGACTCTTCACCGTGATGCCCTTTGCGCTTCCAGGAACCTAGATGGACTTCATAAACAGAAATTGGAGCCTCCAGCGAGTTGTGCTTGCTCCTTTTTTTCATCCACTTGGTGTCCTTCCACTGATAATCGATGGGTTGTACCCTGGTAGCTGTATTTGGTGGTGTTTCCCATGAAAAAGCATACAAATCACACTTTTCCAGGATATCTCCTGACTCGGCTTCAATGGAATATTTGTAGATTTCTCCATCACCAATATTGGAGATAAACCCTTCCCAAATTCCTGAATGATCCCACCTTGGATAAAGCGGGTGATCCGTCCTTTGCCAATGATTGAAATTGCCTATTACGCTCACGCTTTTTGCGTTCGGAGCCCACACCGCAAAGTAAACTCCGGTTTCTCCGTCAAACTCGACAGTTCTGGACCCTAACTTTTCGAAAAGTCGGTAATGTTTGCCTTCTTTGAATAGATGAATATCCAGGTCGGTGAAAAGGGTGTGGGTCTTAACATTCTGACTCATATGCGTGGTTTTGACTACTCAGGTTGCTGTTGAATAAAGCAATTTAAGCTAAAAATGACACCTGCGGAAGTTGCAAATTTAAGTATTATGATGTCTTAAATTTTGAAAGGTAATCCCATAACACGATCCCGATACTTACAGAAATATTTATGGAGTGTTTGCTCCCAAATTGAGGTATTTCGACAACGGCCTTAGCGTTTTTAACCACCTCATCACATACTCCAAATACTTCGTTGCCAAAGACAAAAGCATACTTTTCTTCTGTGCGCACCTTGAAGTCTAGCAGTGACGTACTTTCGTCGGCTTGTTCGATGGCAACAATCCGGTAGTTTTCCTGCTCGAGTTTTTTGGTGCAATCTAGAATGTGCTCATGATGTTCCCATTGTACCGTATCCTGAGCGCCAAGGGCAGTTTTGTTGATTTCTCGGTGTGGAGGAGTCGCTGTTATTCCGCAAAGACAGATTTTCTCTAAAAGGAATGCGTCTGCGGTTCGAAATGCAGACCCCACATTCATCGCACTTCGAACATCATCAAGGACCAAAACAACCGGTGTCTTTTTGGCGGACTTAAATTCTTCCGAAGAAAGACGGTTGAGTTCTTCATTCTTTATTTTCCTCATCTGTTATCCCTAATATTGCGATGGGTCAAATTTAGCTCCAACACTTTTTATGGCAGGAAGCAAAGCAGGCAAAGAAACACCGCTGATGAAGCAGTACAACCAGATAAAAAGCAAATATCCTGGTGCATTGCTGTTGTTTCGGGTTGGTGATTTCTATGAAACGTTTGGTGACGACGCTGTTAAAGCCAGCCGTACGTTAGATATTGTGTTGACCAAGCGTGCGAATGGAGCCGCTTCGGAGATGGCGCTAGCAGGATTTCCACATCATGCCATGGATTCTTACCTTCCGAAACTGGTAAGAGCCGGATATCGAGTGGCCATTTGTGACCAACTGGAAGATCCGAAGTCAGTAAAAGGGATCGTGAAGAGAGGGGTGACAGAACTAGTGACTCCCGGACTTTCTCTCAATGACCATGTGCTTGACCAGCGCAAAAACAACTTCCTCGCATCCCTGTATGTTGATAAGGAAGATGGTGGAGTCGCATTTCTGGACTTGTCTACAGGGGAGTTCCTGGTTTCATCCGGCTCACTCGATTACCTCGATAAGCTCATTCGAGGGTTTCAACCCTCAGAAATCATCTATCCAAAGAATAAAAGAGATTGGTACCACGGCCAGTATGGGGAGCACTATGCTTCGTTCTCATTGGAGGAATGGATCTTCAGTAAAGACTATGGGTATGAGAAGCTTACAAGGCAATTCGATGTGCCTAATTTGAAGGGCTACGGCATTGAAGGCCTTGACGCCGGGATCATTGCAGCAGGTGCCGCACTGTATTACTTAGATGAAACCGAGCACAGAGAGACTGGCCACATTAAAGCGATCTCGCGGATTGATGAAAATAAATATGTTTGGTTGGATCGATTCACCATTCGCAATCTGGAACTTTTGCAATCGACCCAACCGGATGGAACATCCTTACTTGATACCATCAATCACACCACAACACCTATGGGTGGAAGGCTGCTTCGCAAATGGATGGTATTGCCTTTGAAAGAAAAGCCTGAAATCGAACGTCGGTTAGCTATTGTCGGATCACTTGTAGATTCAGAGGAGCTTTCCGAACAGTTAAGCGAAAGTCTGAAGCACATTGGTGACTTGGAGCGATTAGTTGGAAAGGTATCTACAAGTCGCGTAAATCCCAGGGAGCTTTTACAACTGAAAAGAAGCCTGCTTCAAATCTTACCTATAATGGAATCCATAAAGGGCTTCGAAGAATTCCAACTGTTTACAGATTTATTGAACCCATGTGAAAATCTGATTCAACGATTAAGCGATAACCTAAAGGAAGACGCACCGATGCAATTGCACCAGGGCGGAGTCATAGCCGATGGGGTGAACGGCGAATTGGACGAGTATCGAGCGATTTCCACCTCAGGAAAAGACTTCCTCGCAGGTATTCGAGATCGAGAAATTGAACGGACGGGCATTAGTTCCCTGAAGATTGCTTACAATAAGGTGTTTGGATATTACCTCGAGGTATCGAATGCCCATAAGGACAAGGTTCCTGAGGAGTGGATCCGTAAGCAAACACTGGTTAACGCCGAGCGATATATCACTGAAGAACTCAAGCAGTACGAGGAGAAAATATTAAGTGCAGAAGGCCAGATACAACAGTTAGAGCAGCGTCTATTCAATGAGATGGTATCTTTTGCACATACGTACATTGATGCGATCCAGCAAAATGCTCGCGTAATTGCCCAACTGGATTGCCTGGTCTGTTTTGCTCAAATTGCCCAATCAAACAAATACTCAAGGCCGACAATCGCAGAGGATCGCATCATTGACATAAAAGAAGGAAGGCATCCGGTGATTGAAAAAAGCTTGCCGGAAGGAGAGGAATACATTACCAATGATGTGTACCTGGACAACGAATCCCAACAGGTGATGATCATTACCGGGCCGAACATGGCAGGTAAATCTGCTTTATTGCGACAAACCGCCCTTATTACTTTGATGGCCCAGATCGGCTCGTTTGTTCCGGCGGGTTATGCCAAAATCGGGTTGGTTGATAAAGTATTTACCCGCGTTGGAGCTTCCGACAACCTTTCCAGGGGAGAGTCCACTTTTATGGTGGAGATGACCGAAACGGCTAGCATTCTCAACAACTTAAGCGATCGTTCCTTGGTACTGATGGATGAGATAGGTAGGGGGACAAGCACCTATGATGGAATTTCGATTGCCTGGTCCATTGTGGAACACCTTCACAATCATCCAAAATACCGTGCAAAGACCCTCTTTGCTACGCATTATCATGAGCTGAATGCCCTGGCAAAGGATTTTCCCAGGGTTAAGAATTTCAACGTATCGGTCAAAGAGCTTGAAAACAAGGTCATCTTTATGCGAAAGCTGGTAGCAGGAGGGAGTGAGCACAGCTTTGGGATTCATGTCGCTCAAATGGCCGGGATGCCCACGGAGATTGTCTTAAGAGCAAATGACATTCTTAAACACTTAGAAAAAGACAAGCTAAGCGACAAGGAAAAGCAGAAACTTGAAGAATTGCCTGTTAACCAGTTTCAGATGAACCTTTTTGAGGCGGATCCTAGAATGGAAAGGGTGTTAGATATTTTAAGAAAAACGGACGTCAATTCAACTTCGCCAGTGGAGGCGTTACTAAAGTTGAATGAATTAAAGGAAATCTTGAAGGGGAATTAGGAATAAGTGGAGATGTTCTCTTTAATGGTATCTGCCTCAGTAATGATCTGATCAACGTAATTGAGCTTGAGCCGAAGCGCGATCTCTTTTTTGTTCTCTAGCACCCGTGTCAGATGACCTTTCACTTTGGAAGCGCATTCAAGCATCATCTCTATTTCGTTTTCATTACTACTCATGGCGGATGTGGTTTATATTGTTCTTCAAAGTTGTGAAAATCAAGTTGAGTGATTTATTGTAAGTAACACGCTAAATCACCTACGTTAAATGACTAGATACCAACTAGGTACTTATCTCCCAATGAGTGAAGAATTATTAGAAATAAGCTATTGTATAATTCAGTGCTTCATATAAATTTGCAATCCTTTTCAAAGGAAAGGCAAGCATTAGCTTGAAATAAGCGAGAGTAGCTCAGCTGGTAGAGCACAACCTTGCCAAGGTTGGGGTCGCGGGTTCGAATCCCGTCTCCCGCTCCAAAAAGCCGCGTCAGAGCGGCTTCTTTGTTTCATGCCTCGGTGGTGGAATTGGTAGACACGCAGGACTTAAAATCCTGTGACCATTG
>CAZQDI010000067.1:0-20321 GCA_964591785.1 uncultured Roseivirgaceae bacterium | reverse complement strand
GAGTAGCTGAAACCGACCCCATCTGGACAGGAGACCGAACGACCTTAGGCACTGCCGGAACCATCAACGATGCGGGCAACCTGATCGACTGGACACGATTAAAGAATGTGCCTGCTGATTTCTCTGATGGGGTCGATGCGGACTTCACCTTGCCATTTACCGGATCCGACAATACGACCGGAAACCTGTTTGAAATCACCCAAGCGGGCACTGGTCGTGCTGCGTCCTTCACTCAAAGTGGCTCCGGAAATGCGGTCATTATTGACATGAATAGTTCTGCAACGCCTGCCATTTTGTTTTCCCAAACTACCATCCCGTTCCAGATGCCTGGAGCTTCGACCAATGGCAAAGTATTGAAAGCAGATGGTTCAGGTAACGTCACCCTACAGGCCGGTTTTGGAACGGTTGATGACACGCAGTTTAACATTTTCACGGATGCATTGTCCGGGACGGGTGGTTCATTATCTACAGGTACCAATAATACGCTGATAGGTCAGACGGTTGGAAACAGTATCAGTACGGGTGGTAATAACCTCATCATAGGAAATTTATCCGGAGCCTCCCTTACGGGCGGAAACGACAATATTGTTTTTGGTAGGCAAGCCGCAGGCTCGTTGACGACCGGGTCTTCTAACATTGCGATTGGCCCAACAAGTGGCGGATCACTGTTCACAACGGGATCAGGAAATATAGTGATCGGAGAAGGTGCAGTGCTCGCCGGGGCTACACCTTCATCCAACAATGTGGTCATGGGTGTTTCTGCTTCTGCAGCGAATGGCGGGTCGGTGGCCATTGCAAACATGGCAGCAGCAGGGGGAGCAAATTCGTTGGCCATTGGACCTAATTCAAGTGCAGGTTCACCTAACTCAATTGCCATTGGTTCGGGTTCTAGTATTATCGGAGACAACTCGATTGCAATCGGTGAAAACTCATCGGTGTCGTTAGCAACCGGTTCTGTTGCAGTGGGTCATAACGCCATTTCTTCAGCGAACACTTCCATCGCCATTGGAGAAGATTCGTCTTCGGATGGAGCTAATTCGATTGCGATTGGTACTGCCGCGGACAACTCAGGTTCCACGCAGGCAGTTGCGATTGGAAATTCAGCCACTTCCCTGGCAGATGGTGGGGTGGCAATCGGTACCGGAACCAACGCGGGAAATTCCGCAGCAGCTATTGGCGCAGGTGCAACTGCTCCCGGAGCCAATTCAATCGCGATGGGGACCAGTAATGCCAATGGAGATAACACCATAGTGCTTGGGTCTGCCACCATTGCCAATGGAAACGATGCCGTTGCTCTCGGCTCGAATACGACTGTTGAACCAAACAATGGAATTGCAATTGGGAATACGGCCTACGTAGGAAATAGCTCCACAAGTTCGGTCGCAATTGGTGTGACCGCAACTGTGCAGGACGGTACAACCAATAGTATTGCATTGTTGGGGCAGGCGAATACCGGAGCAAACAATTCTGTTTCTATTGGAAATGGCTCACAAGTCAGTGGGATCAACTCTGCCGCTATTGGAAACAACTCTGCCGCCATAGCCGATCGTTCCATTGCAATGGGAAATTCGGCCACAAGTGACGGTGACGATGCGATTACAATCGGGACAGCTGCGCAAAACAATGGCAGCAACAATGCGATTGCCTTCGGTAACAATGCATCGGTGACAGCTGATGATGGAATTGCGATTGGACCCAATTCTGATGCTGCAGGTTCTGCGACTGCTTTGGGAAATGCTTCTCAAGCAACTGGTGCATCTTCTGTCGCACTTGGAAGTTCCATAGCAGGAGCAGTCAATTCAGTTGCTCTTGGCCCTGGTGCACAGGTTTCAAATACTTCTGCTTCAGGAATTGCTATTGGTGAAAATGCAGTGGCCGATGCGCCAGGTGCAGTAGCAATCGGTTTGAATGCCAATTCCTCGGCAGTGAATACGGTGACCCTGGGGTCTGCCGGAACAAACTATAATCTCACAGTTACTGGAAATACATCGCTAGGAGGAAGTCTTTCTGTCTCGAACGGTTCCGATTTTCAGGGGGACATCAATTTAAATAATACCGCAGCAATCGTCGGGAATGTGTCATTTATTGCTCCTACGACTCCTACTACTGCCGCCGCGCTCCCGGCCTACATCATTGTATTTGGCTCACCAGGCGGGCCGGTTACCGAATGGTACAACAATGGGGTTGCCAGTGGGACCATCTGTAAAGTAGTGAATGATTCCGGAGGCCCCGTGACCATCAATCCTGGAGTCAATATTAACACTCCTGGTGGAGCTCCTTTTGTAATGGCGGAAGGTCAAGTCATCTCAATGATTTATATTGGGGGTGGGCCAGATGCTTGGTACATAGAAGAATAGCACATGAACAAGAGACTACATATCATCTTTCTCTTAGCCCTCCCATTGGTTTCGTTGGGTCAAACCACCTTTGGAGGTAGTACAACGTTCACACTGGGCAGCCGCACTTCATTTTATACGGGTAGTGATGCTACTTTTGATGGGACGCTTACGATTGGAGATTCTTCAGCGACCATCGGAGGAAATGCCGATTTTGTGGGTGTTTTGATCACAAACGGCACCATTGTCGGCGGTGGCGACTTGAATTTTTTCACCAACCAGAACGTCGGAAGCCTCAAATTCATCGGGACCGGTGATCAGACCATCACGGGCGACACGTTGTTTGTGGAGAACCTGGAAGTAGACAAGACTGGCACCGTCATTGTACAAACGGACCAGGTATTTGTTTCCGGAAGCCTGGACGTGATGGATGGGATTGTGCAGACGGACGACATTGACGACCTGATTGTGACCGGAGAGTCCAGTGAAGATGGCAATGGCTACGTGGAAGGAAAATTGGTGGGCCTTTCCACCGGAGATCCCGTCAGCTTCCCCATGGGCATCAATGGCTTTAGAAACTCGATTACATTTTCAGGAACACGTTCGGGGGTTCGTTTGGTCGTTGATGTGGTCATTCCCGAACCAGAAACGCTTATTCCGACGGAGGAAATGGTGGGCATAGCGGATGAAGTGGAATGGCAGGTGCGAACACTGGAAGACAGTACCGAAGCAACCATGACAGCCAATTTTTCCGGTATCGACCTCGTCAACTTTTCCAATGGACAGAATATTCGGGCGGATCAGTACGCACCGGCCCTGGTGATGATCCAGAAAGGTGACACCATCTACACCGCCTTAAATAGTTCGGAAGCTACTCCCGCCAACGGCGCTTCTGCAAATACCACCGGTCGCATTGTCAGTACCACTACGGTAATGATTGACACGGCCATTACCCGAATTAACGTTGCCTGGTTGCCCTTTGTCGATGGACCCGAGTTTTTTGTCCCTAACGTCTTTTCACCGGATGGCTTTTATGAGGAGAACAGGGTCTTCCGACCCTTCTTTGCTGGCGGTGAAGTGACCAATGTCACCATGGCGGTTTACAATGCTTACAACTCAGAAGTTTACCGATATTCAGAAAGTGGAGCAGATTTAGACTTATCTTTGATTGGATGGGACGGAAGATTAGGAGGGGGGCAACCGGCTGAAGAGGGTGTTTATTATTACACCATTCAACTTGTAGCCGATGGCCAGGTGTACCAACAAACCAGCTCAGTACTGCTAGTCAAGTAATGAAAAAGACCTTAGTCCTCATATTAATTGCCGGCCTGTTGAAAGGGGTTGCTCAGGAAGGTCAGTTCTCGCAATACTATGCGAGTAGTTCGGTGCTTAACCCGGCATTCATCGGGACCAATCCTAACTTTTCCTTTAATACCAACTACAAACGTTCAGGCAATCGAAATTCAGAAGCTTTTCTGGAATTGATGCAAGCGTCATTCAGCTACCCACTCAAGAAGCAGACCAGTAGAGACTTTCAGATTGGGGCCATTGGAGCCACCTTTTGGAGAGAGACCCGAGGATTCGAAGGCATTTACACGGCCCAAAAAGTACTCATTACGGGGGCCTATGCCATCAAGCTTTCACGGTTAACCAACCAACGAGTCATCTTTGGCTTACAGGGAGGGATTGTCCAAAATCAGATCAATGGGAATAATTTTCAATGGGGCTCACAGTTTAGTCAGTACATCGGATTTGACAATGCCCGGGACGGTGAGGTCGTGAGTTCGGAAGCAATTTTTTATCCGACCATGAACTTTGGCGTCATCTATTCCACCTTTGACAACGATAGTTACCTGATCAGGGACCGAGCGCTGTTGGTGGGAATCAGCGCCGACTACCTCAACGAACCGAAGGTGGAACAAGAAGGATTTGGAATTACGACCAGAAGTCGGATTTTCCGGGCCTTTAGCTATGCAAGTTTCACCTTGGCTCCCCGGCTTTCCGTTTATCCATCGGGGTATGTCTTATATTCTGACGGTAATGAGCAGGTTAATGCCGGAATGTACTTTTCTTCACTTGTCAGCCTGCCACGGGCCATTAATTCGGTAGTGGTTCAGGTGGGAAGTTGGTATCGATTAAATGACTCGATTATATTACTGGCAGGAGTAAAGGTCAATGAAATTAGAATCGGAGCCAGCGTGGACCTCAACGCCACTTCTTTTGACATCAATGATGCGTTGGGAAATAATTTACCTTCGTATGAAATCTCAATAACCTATAACTTAGACCTTTCAAAATCATTGGGCAACGTCTCAAGCCCGATATTCTAGTGATGCGAAGGTACACCTACATACTCATCGGCCTGGTTTTCTGTGGTCAGGTTCTTGGACAGTCTGTTCCAAGGCTCAAACGAGCAGCTGATCAACTTTACGATAATAATCGCTACCTGGATGCGACGGAGTATTATGAAAAAATTGTTAGCCTGGACAAGCGTGAAGAGCTTTTTGAAGCTCGCTATCGGCTGGGGGTCTGCTACCTGGAGTCCTTACGCTACGAAGAAGCTGAGCAGGTGTTCAAAGCGCTGGGTCAGATCAACAAACCCACCAATGAATACCGGGGTCAGGCCATTTACCGGCATGCCTCCATTTTGAAAGTGGAATCCAATTTTGAGGAGGCAGACTCCTTATTTGCCTATGTGATTTCCATCTCAGAAGACCAGGACCTGATTAAACTGTCCAGAAAGCAAAAGGAGGGTTGTGTGCTCGCCATGCGCCAAAGTGCTGCCAATCGAGGGTTTTCTATTTCATTATTGGAGGACGTCAACTCCAGGTATCACGATTTTGGTGCGGTACTTAATCCAAGCAACCAGCATTTGGTCTTGGCTACCACTAGAAATTTAGGAGGCGTACAATATGAAGGGACGCAGTTTCAAGGAGTTCTTCCGGATTTGGCCGCTTTCCAAAACAATCGGGGCCGGTGGAGGCTGAATAGCAACGCCCAACGATTCGACCGACTCAATACAGAATGGTCGGAAGGAGCAGGCTCCTTCACTAAAGATGGGCGTCGGTTTTATTTTTCTACCTGTAAAGGAGAAACAGGTGCTGGCTGCAACATCATGGTAAGTAATCTGGTAGATGGCCGGTGGTCAACGCCGGAGCCACTCAACGAATACATTAATGAAGAAGGATCTGAAAATAAGCAGCCGTTTATTTCGGCGACTGGCGACACCTTATTCTTCAGTTCTGATCGGACCGGTGGACATGGGGGAAGCGATATTTGGATGAGTTTGAGCGGTATCGAGCCCGAATCCTGGGGTCCTGCCATTAACATGGGTGATGTGATCAATTCAAGTGAGGATGACATTACACCCTATTTCTCTGCGGCGTTTAACTGTTTAATTTTTGCCAGCAATGGACATGTTGGCTACGGAGGGTTTGACCTGTACGCAGCCAAGGGTGAGTCCTTCTTTGAACCCGAGATCTATAACCTAAGTGCGCCTTTTAACTCCCCGCTGGATGACACCTATTTCAATATTTCAGATTCTCTGGGTTTTCTTTCTTCCAACCGGGAAGACCGTCGCTTGTTGAACCTTTACACATTTAATGTATCAGATGAAAAGCTGTTTTTGTCTTTGCTTATCTCTGGTGAGTCGCTCATAGATGCCCAGGTAGTCTCGCGATTTAGGAACACTCGGACCCTGGATCTGTTCGCATTTAGAGTAGAAGATTACCAAGGATATGAACTGTTTGCACCTGAGAAGCGAATCAAACCCAAACCTTCTGTCATTGCCAAGAAAGAAGCGGAGGAGGCACGGGCGGCTGCCGCACTTGCCGGCACGACTGATGTCAATTCCGGGCTCGACAATTATTCAGAGGCAGCCACTTCCGAAAATTACTTTCGAAACTCCAGGCCCTCCACGAGGGCGGCTAATTCGATTGATTATGAGCATGTCTATTTTAGGTTCGGTTCATCCGTTTTGGAACCCGCAGCCAAGCAAGCTGTAAATGAGCTGGTCACCCAAATCAAAGGTCAAAACGTATCTTCTATTGAAATACTGGCCTACACAGATATTGATGGATCTACGGAATTCAATCAGAAGCTGAGTGAAAAACGTGGGATGGCACTGATGGAATACATGATTGCAAAAGGAATTCCTGAAGACCTAATCGTTGTACGTGCCAGGGGCGAGGGCCCCCTTTCTAAGCGAACCAGTTGGTACTCGAAGATGTTTAGCAGACGAGCCGAAATTGTGGTGAATGCGGATCAGCCCATTCAACTGAACCGTGCAAAACCGTATGCAGTACGGTATGAGAAAACATTTGATGAAGTGGCAGGGCTTTTGGGTGTTGATCCAGCCGGTTTGAAGCAATGGAATACGATGGCACAGGATACCGTAGAAGCAGGGTCCATTATACGGATCGGTGAGGAGCTCCAGTTAATTCCAAATATTCGTTACTTCCTGGAAGAGGAAGACCTTAGAAACTCCTTCTTCATGTATACGGTAAAAGCTAATGAGACACTTACCTCCATCGCTGAAAAGTATAACACGCTCGAAGAGTTGATCGCGGAGGTAAATCACGTCAGTGATGACCTCAAGGCAGGCGATGAGATTTTTATCTACAAGATCCAGTAGTTATCCCTTGGATACCAAAATGTAAGCTCCCCAATTGTAGGGGTTAGAATCGGTTTGTTTGAATGTCTTACGGGCAGCAAAGAAGGCATCCTGCGGATCCTTCACCTCCAGCAGGGTCTGATAAAATAGTCGCATGAAGTTCATGGCGGCTTCATCATTGATCTTGACGAGACTCAGTATAACATTTTGAGATCCTGCCACCAACAAGGCACGCTGCAATCCAAAAACACCTTCTCCGTTTTGGACAGTACCCAACCCTGTTTCGCAGGCAGCAAGCACTACCGCATTGGTCTCTTCCAGGGAAAGGTTCATGGCCTCATAAGCGGTGAGCCTTCCGTCTTCGTTGCTCGATTCGCTTTTACTTAGGAAGATTCCTGAGCTGTTCAACGGGTTTTTGTGGTTTGGATCATCATCAAAATAGCCGTGTGTGGCCAGGTGAAGAATGCCGGGATTTGCCAGGGTTTTGATCCGTTCTTCCGTGGCATCACTGTAGTAGTAGGTATCAGTCCGCCATCTGCGCACATCTAAAATCTCGGTGATGGCACTCGCCTCTCGTTCAGCACCCGGCAACTGATTAAGCGAAAACCCCAGGTCTAATGGAGAAAAGTCAGGATTTCCAAAAATTCGAGCTTCTGTATTGAGGTCCTTCTCATGGTAATACAGGAGATCCTTGGCACTGGTCACATTGATGATGTCATACATGTCTGCGACAAATTGATTTCGGTCAGGGTCAAAATAGACGGCCGGGTTCATTTTATGATAGATGCCATCCGGAGCAAACTTGATGTTGGTGCTGGTTCCAATGGCCAGATCAATCGGTTTCCAGAAAAGCGAATAGCTGGTCTTGTCCTTTACTCCATATTTCAGTGCGTTTCGGTACCTGGCAAATCCTTTCTCTAAATCAAGAGACTGGGACAACTTTACGGGGATCAGCGTTGAGTCTGATTTGATGACCAGTGCGATGTAATTGTATTGGTTTTCAAACCCTTGATTGAAGGTGGAATCGGTCTGATTGACTGAATAGTTTCGGAAGGAAATGATATCAACAGTGGCGGAGTTGGCATCCAGTTTTTGGCTGACTTCTTGCCAGGTGTGGTAGCTCACTTGATTTTCTTCCGAAAAGATCGAAACTTTCTGTGCGAGTGACTTTTCCAGGTCGTGGCACTCGGTTTCTAACTCTTCTATCGATATTTTACGTGTAACCCGTTCTTCTTCGGTCAATAGATAGGCCTGAGCTAACTGGTATTTTTTGTCCTTCCAGGTATCGTACAATCGTTGCACCTGCTTATCGTCACTACTTTGAATCATGCGACGCATTTTTTCCGAAGCATAAAATAAGATCCCTTTGGTATTGATGAAGTGGTTGAATGCATCATGAGCATAGGTGGTATTCACATAGGAATCGCTAAAAGCAAGTGAATTGAAACGTTCGATGTTGTACCGCGCATCGTCGAAATAAAGCTGACGTTGACGATCGGTGAGGACTGGAAAAATATCTTGCATGTGCTGAATTTCGAGATGCAATGCCAGGTTGAATTGATCCATGGCTCTCACCGTGTCCTTCTGTACCAGATAATAAACTCCCAAGTCGTTCAAATTCTTTATGTACAGTGGATGGTACTGTCCTAAGGCTTCTTTCCGTATTTCACTGGCCTTTAGCAGGAGCTTACCCGCCAGGGAAGCGTTCCCCAATTCCATGTAGATGAGCGCTACGTTGTTTAAGGAGGTGGCATATCGCTGATGATGTTCGCCAAAAATTACTTTGTCCAGGTCCAATACATGTGTGTAAAGATTCAGTGCTTCGCTCAGCTTGCCTTGTTGCTTGTAGACGCTTGCCAGGTTACTTAAGCCGCTGGCATAGTCCGGGTTCATCGTTCCAAAAAGTTCCTTAAATCCTTCTGTACTCTCTGTGAAGCACTCCAGTGCTTTCTCCATATTACCTTCTTTCATGTAGATGGTACCCAGGTTGTTGACCAAGTACGGTTTCGCGCTTCTGACATTCTCCGCCATATCCAGTGCCTGCGTCATGTACTCATTGGCTGATTCCAGGTCATTGAGACGATGATATAGGATGCTGAGCCCATTCAGTGTTTCCAGGGCCAGAATAGGATCATTGGCATACTTCTCTTCTTTTTGCTTGAGATTATAGAGTAAATAGTTTTCTGAGTCCGAATATTCTCCCTGCTCCATCTTCAGTGTGGACAACCGGTCGATCGCAATTAAGTACTGTAATTCGTAATTTTCCTGGGATAATTCAATCGCTTTCAAAAGTTCGGCTTCACTCTGCTCCAGGTCCCCAAAGTGTTTATAGGTGGTACCAATTTCAATGTGAAGTCCAATGGTGGTCGAATCCGCATTGCCTCGTCCGTTCAGGGTCAATGCCTGATCGAGGGCGTCAATACTTTTGCTAAAGTTTCCTACTTCGCGGTAATAGGTGCCTTTTCTGGCTAAGAAGCGAATTCTTGCTTCATTGTCGCCCTGGTAAGAAGAATTGATCACTCCCTCGGCCAGGTTGAGGTATTTCTCTGCTTCACTGAAAGAGCTTGTCTCCTGGAAGAGGGTAGCGAGGTTATAGTATGGACCAAGTAAATCTCGATGTGTTGAGTCCTTAACCTTGAGTTCTTGTGCAATACCTTTTTTCAAGGCAGAAAGCCCACGTGATTTTTCATTGATCTCCCAAAGTAGTAGACCGAGGTTGTTGTAGGTAGAAGCAATTCCGATTTCAGACGGACATCTGGCAGAGTCCAAGTCTGCCAGTAGCGCATTGGCATAGAATTTAGCTTTCTGTTGGTTTCTGTATTTGAAATAGTTCGCGCTGTCGAGATTTTGCACACAACTTTGCCCATCTGCCAAGGTACTTATCAGCACACAAATAGCCCAGGCTAAGGCCTTAAAACGCAACTGGTTGAATTTTTTTACCATACTCATTACCACTCATTACCTACACTTCCTCTCTCAAAATTAAAGTGTTCTTGACAGATCGGCTATTTTCAGACGAATATGTCCATAATTAGTTGACCAACTGTATCATGTAATGGATGAAAATGGATACCATTGGCATGCAAAATGCTTACGATCTTTGAGACATAATGATCGCCGATCATGGGCTAGTTGCTATGTCAATAATTAACTTGCAGAATTATTCAATATTTATCAATGAAAAGAGTACTCGCAATAGCACTTCTCTGCTTTTGGGTCACACAGTTCGCTTTTAGTCAGGGCTACAAGATTGACGTGGACTTTGAGGCATCAGATAATGAAGCGATTTACATGGGTTACTACCTCAATGGAAATACCTATGTGATGGATACCGCCAACACTGCAGATGGGAAGTATTTGTTTGAAGGAGATGAGCCGCTGGAAAAAGGGATGTACTTTCTGGCAAAAGCGACCACACTCTTATTTGATTTTGTGATCGGCGAGGACCAAATATTTGAGCTCCGGGCCAAGCAAAATG
Organism: uncultured Roseivirgaceae bacterium; assembly: GCA_964591785.1. Classification (GTDB taxonomy): domain Bacteria; phylum Bacteroidota; class Bacteroidia; order Cytophagales; family Cyclobacteriaceae; genus Ekhidna. The sequence goes on along the minus strand of CAZQDI010000067.1, from coordinate 9,895 downwards.
CTCCATCGCTGACGAAGGTAATTGGCGACCTGGATAATGAGCTCTTTTTTGAAAACATGCGATTCAACCAGCAGATGAGTGAAGAAGCAGCCCCATTCATCGAAACGGTTCAGGATTCTGCAAGTAGTGAAGAAGCACAACAGCAAGCTCGCGAAGCGATTTTGGCCATGAATCAAAAAGCTTCAGACTACCAAGGTGAGGTTATTGCTAAGCATCCTTCCAGCGTTCTTGCGACATTGTTCAGGTCTGGGAAGCAAGTGGAGTTTCCTGCAGAACTTGCTGAAGTAAGTGATGTCGATGGACAAATGAAGAAGCTCTACTACTATCGGAATCACTACTGGGATCACTTCGACCTGGGCAACCCGATGCTTTTGCGATTGCCAAGATCTGTCTATAAGGAAAAAGCAGATGACTATCTGGACAACTTGACGAATCCATTACCTGACTCCATCAAAGCAGCTGCAGATTTCCTGATTGGTCAAGCGAAAAAGAATGAAACTACCTATCAAACCCTGGTTTGGCATCTTACCACCAAGTACCAGACCTCCAACATCATGGGGATGGACAAGATCTATGTGCATCTGGTAGATACGTATTTCCTCACCGGTGAAATGGATTTTTGGGCAAACGACCAACTGAAGAAAAACCTTAAGGAAAAGGCGGATCAGCACCGGAATAGTCTGATTGGGATGACAGCACCTAATCTTGTGCTACAAGACTTAGCAGCTCAACCCAAAGCATTACATGATCTATCCAATGATTATACCGTGATCTACTTCTACGATCCTGATTGTGGCCATTGTAAAAAGGAAACTCCCGTATTGAAGGATTTTTATGAAACGACATCGTTCGACGTAGGAGTTTATACGGTTTCTGCCGATAGTTCCATGGCTAAAACAATGGATTACATCGCTGAATCAGGGCACCAGGAATGGATGAATACGAATGGAACGAAGACGTTTGGAATCAATTACCTGGATGTGTACGATGCCTTTACTACTCCGACGATCTTTTTGTTGAATAAAGAAAAAGTGATCATAGCAAAGAAAATCAAGGCCTCTCAACTCGATGATGCGATTCAGCAATACGAACGAATAAAGAACCAGAATTAAAAAAACCATCCATGAATGCTCACGGATGGTTTCTGCTGAAGATATTTTTGCCTAGTTAGCAGCTACCAAGCTTATAGACAATTCAAAATCATCATAAATCGTTTTGTCTCCAAGGTTATCGAAAAAGCTACCAGACCCGTATCTTATGTCAAATTTTGATCGGTCAATGGTTAGATCTGCGGTGGCAGTATACTTTCCGTCTTTCTCTTCAACGGTCGCTGGAAATTGAATTTCCTCTGTGGTGTCCTTGATCGTGATGTTACCAACTACTTTGTATTTGCCAGGTCCTTGAGGAACTGCTCTTGTAATGACAAATGTGGCAGTTGGATAAGTCTCTACTCCAAAGAAGTCGTCAGACTTCAAGTGACCTTCCAATTTTCCCTTCGTTCCGCCACTGAGGTCTTCACATACAATTGATGTCATATCGATCGTAAATAGTCCACCGGTAAGCGTACCGTCTTCCATTTCTAATCTTCCGCCTTTGAGTGCAATGGAACCATTGTGCTGGCCAGTTACCTTCTTGCCCACCCATTTGACCGTACTTGCGTCTACGTCTACTTTTACCTTATCTGCTTCCACAATTCCAGTGAAAGCAAGCAGTGTTGAAATTAATAGTGCTTTAATCATAATTCGTTTGTTATTTTCAATTTAAATGTATGTACATATAATGTAGATGCTATGAAAACGAACATCACCAGAAATGGTTCACTAAATTTGAAAAAAAAGTTCTTCAATGATTGAAATAGGAAAGACATTGATTTCTGATGATGTGATTTCAGAGCAGTTTGTTTGTGACTTAACTAAATGCAGGGGTGCTTGTTGTGTCGAGGGTGATCTCGGAGCTCCTTTGACGGAAGAGGAGCTTGAAAAAGTGGAGGAGGTGATTGATCTGGTCAAGCCTTACTTAGCACCGGAGGCGATTGAAGTGCTGGAACGGGAGGGAGGCTATCTTTTGGATGAAGATGGCGATCTGTCCACCACGACCATCAATGGAAAAGAGTGCGCGTTCGCCTTTTATGATGAGAAAGGCATTTTGAAATGCAGTATCGAGCAGGCCCACAAGGATGACAAAACCGACTTCAAGAAGCCTATTTCTTGCCATCTGTACCCTATTCGAGTTGTCAAACTTCCCGAATTCGAAGCGCTAAATTACGACCGATGGAGTATTTGTGCGCCTGCATGTGATTTAGGCAAGGAACTCAAAGTTCCAGTTTATAAGTTTCTTAAGGAGCCCCTAATCCGCAAGTACGGTGAAGAATGGTACCAACAATTGGAATCGAACATAGAGTGGGTCCGCCGAAAATGAAATTTATGGGAGTTAGGGCGGAATATGGACTCAGGATGGTATTTCCTTATGAATTCCCACTGAGCTCTTTCAGTGCACCGACGAACACGTCCAATTCATCAGTAGTGGTATAAATGTTTGGAGTAACCCTGACTCCCTTGACACCAATGCGATCGATGCCAACCGTCCATATGCGATGGTCTTCCAGTAATTTCTTCGCCAGGTTTGTTGGTGCTATTCCTTCGATTCCTACATTTCCAATGCCGCCGTGTCGTTCCATTTCTGCAGGGGTGTTCACAAGTACCCTGGGGAGATCTCTGACCCTTGAAGTCCAATAGTGCTGAAGGAATTTTAAACGAGCTTCCTTTCGTTCGATACCAATGACCTGTTGATAGGCAATGGCATTTTGTATGGCCAGATCAGTATGGACTGGATGGGTGCCTGTATGATTCAACCGATAAATATCATCCGGTTCCTTCGGAGATTCGGCAAAGAGTGGGTACAGGTTTGAAGCTTTCCCTTTTTTGACATACAGAAATCCTGCTCCGAGAGGTACACTTAGCCATTTGTGTAAACTTGTTCCGTAATAGTCACAATTCAATTCGGAAATGCGGTAGTTCAGATGGCCGAAGGCATGAGCACCATCCACCATGACTTCAACGCCTTTCTCGTGGGCCATGTCACAAATCTTACGAATGGGAAGAACCTGACCTGTGATATTCACCATATGGCAAACCATCAATAATTTGGTCTTGCTGGTTATTTGACCGGCATAAAGATTTACGATTTCTTCATCGTTCTCCGGGTGATTCGGCAAAGAAATCCTTTTGGATTTGATGCCATAACGCTTTTCCATTAAGGTGAATTGGTTGAGCATCGCGCCATAGTCCTGCTCTGCCATTATCGCTTCATCGCCGCGCTCCCAATCGATGCCGGCAATAACCAGGTCAAGTGATTCAGTCGTATTTCGTGTAATAACAAGTTCCTCGGATGAGCAACCTGCAAGCTCGGACAACATGGCTGCGCTTTTCTTTTTATTGTCCCATTGAACCGTACGCATATACCATGACCCATGGTAGTTTACATCTCGGATGTGCTGAAGGTGATTTTCTAAGGTTTCCTGAGGAAGAAAGCAATAATAGCCGTTTTCAAGGTTGATGTAGTCTTTCTTTAATCGATAACCCGAACGGATTTGCTCCCAGAAGTCTTCGTTTGAGGCAATTTCCAGTGGATTGGAAGTCTCATAGGACGCGATGGTTTGCTCGATTGCAGACAAGGAAAATGGAAGTCCTGCTCCTGCAATGGATAGACTTTTTAGGAATGCTCTCTTCTTCATCCTTAAAAGTTAAGGAAAATCCAAGTGAATTGAACCTGCATTCCTTTCGATTGAATTGCTAGCTCCCGTTTTGGACCGGAAAACCCATTTGAGCCCACACCAATATGCCCTCGTCGATGATGGCGGTGTTTTCAAAGCCATGACGTCGCAGCGTATACATGACCCGAAGAGAAGCTGCGTGCGGACAGGCGCAATAGATCACAATTTGGGTGCTATCGTTAGGGATGTCGTTGATAAAATTCTCAGGTTCTTCATAGTACGGTACAGGTATGGACCCGGGGATATGCATCTGTCGCCACGCTACTTCCGATCGTGCATCAAGAATCACCATTCGGTTACCGTCCTGCAAGGCCTGATTTACCTGCACTGCTGACACGTACTTGCCATCTCTCAAATCAAAGACCGGCGCTTGATTATCTTCATTAAGTACGTAGTTTTCCGGGGATGGGATCGTGACTGTATCTCCTTTTGGAATTTCCCATCCTGCAGCTTTGTTACGTAGAAAAGCAGTAACACCGTCAATTTCTTCAGCGCTCAGACTGTCCTTGAAAGCAATCATAGGTGTTCCGTCTCGACCTTCAGCAATGGCATGTCGAAGAAAATGATCAGTAGCGGTCGCCAGCAGCATCGGGTTACCCAGCGCTGGGGCGGAAACGCCTTCTCCGTTCTCGCCGTGACAAACGGCGCAGTTCTTAGCATAAATAGAAGCTCCCAAACCCAGATCGCCAAGTACAGGTTCTCTGGAAAGCTTCAAGGGTTCATCAACTTCTGCAGTTTCATATAGCCATTGCAAGAGAATTTCTATGTCAATATACTCCAGGGGACCACCTTGTGTATCTATGTATCCTGCCATTGCTGTATTTGCCCGCCCGTACTGAATGGTATAGCGTAAAAAATTTGTATTCATACTAGAGGACAATAAAGACTTTGAACGCAGAGATGGCGCGTTGTCAGCAGCATAGCCCTCTCTTTCCGCTCCGTGACAGAGCGAGCAGTATTTTGCATACATGGCTGAGGCATGTTGAATGGCCACACTGTCCAATTTGTCGTCTGGTCTTAGCATTTTGGCCATCACTGCTTGTTCTTCGGCTTCTTCTACAAACTCCAATTGTACGCCAAAGGCATACTCAGGAAGAACTCCGACAAGATCTGAGGTGCTGAAGAGGGCTTGGGGTGGAAGTTTCTTTTTTAAATAAGAGTACGTTGAATCGAGATTGCTCACGTCAAATTGAATGGCATAGACGCCATCGCCTCGCTGGTTAAGAAACTCTGATATTGCGGCATTACGCTTTGGGGAGATCAGATGAAGTTGTTGATTTCGATAGAGTGGATAGTGAACTGCCGTATCGTTTGAAACTGAGGCCTTAAACCCCATTTTCTTATAATCATTGGCTACAGCTTCAAGGTCATTGACTGCAATCCTGATTGCTTTGATGCCAACAACGCCGTTGGGGTGCTCGTTGTATCTTCTTCCGTAGCTATAATAGCTTCTCCATTGTTGATCGGACTGCACATAATTGTAGTCAGCCTCTTCAATGAATCGAGGTAAATGTCGAGGTGGATTTTGTCGGTTGAAGTCGAGGCTGCGATATTCAGGACCTCCGTCATCCCATGACCACCCTTCAGCTAGTGCTGAGGTACGATTTGATTGAAGAGAGTCCATTTGAAAACCTCGAGAGACAAGCCATTCTGAAGTAGAGTCTGCAGATGAACTGGAAAGAGCAAAGATCCTGACCCCATTAATATCAGGAAGAAAAGAGCTCAGAAATGGAGGAATGCTATCTAGGTCTATCGAGTCCTTCAGGGCTAAAAATTCCAGAGAAGTCAGGTCGGCGAATGAAATGGTGGAGGTGGAGGTGCCTTCGTAATCTCCATCTTCGACACCTCTTGAACTAGTAAAGCCTAAGGTATCTGCGTAGTATTTTGTGACACTGTCCAGGTCATTTACCAACAAGGAAGTGCTATAAACGCCATATCCTTTTCCTAAAATGAATGGCTTTTCTTCTAACTTGAACTCACATTGGATGATAAAAACACCCATTAAAAGTAGAACGAAAGTGAAGGTTAATTTACGGTTTGAAATCATTGAGGATGGTGGTCAGATTCATTATTCAAGATAGACTTATTTCATGATACAGTTAACTTTTGCACACAAAAAAGCCCCTACCAGATCCTGATAGGGGCTTGATTTTTTTGTGCCAACTTAAAGACCACTGAAGTCCCAGTCATCTAGATACTTCGTGGTGAATTTTCCGGACCGGAACCCTTCATCGTCCATCATTCGTAAATGGAATGGGATCGTAGTTTTGATCCCTTCGATCACTGTTTCTTCGAGTGCACGCTTCATTTTAATGATTGCCTCTTCCCTTGTTTGTGCACTTACGATGAGTTTTCCAATCATGGAATCGTAAAATGGGGGAATGACGTAACCAGCGTACACGTGGCTATCTATACGCACACCGTGTCCACCTGGAAAATGGAGATTGGTTATTTTGCCAGGACTTGGCCGGAATCCATTTCCAGGGTCTTCTGCGTTGATCCGAACTTCAATGGAATGCAACTGTGGATAGTAATTTCTTCCAGAGATTTTTTCACCAGCAGCAACTTTAATTTGTTCTTTGATCAAATCATAGTCCGTCACCTCTTCTGTAATAGGGTGCTCAACTTGGATTCTTGTATTCATTTCCATGAAATAGAAGTCCCCATTTTTGTCGACAAGAAACTCAACAGTTCCAGCACCTTCATACTTGATTGCCTCCGCACCTTTGATCGCTGCGGCACCCATTTTTTCCCGCAACTCCTGAGATACGATAGGGGAGGGAGTCTCCTCTATGAGCTTTTGATGTCGTCTTTGGATGGAGCAGTCTCTTTCCGAAAGGTGACAAGCTTTACCATTTTGATCACCTACAATTTGAATTTCTACGTGGCGAGGCTCCTCCACAAACTTTTCCATATACATTCCATCATTGCCAAATGATGCGGCAGCTTCCTGCTTTGCACTATCCCAGGCCTTTTTGAACTCTCCTTCCTCTTTGATCAGTCGCATTCCTTTACCGCCACCCCCTGCGGTTGCCTTGATCATCACGGGATATCCTATTTCTTTTGCCAGGCTTTTTGCCTCATCCAGTGACCCCAGCAAACCCTCAGATCCTGGGATGCATGGGACACCTGCCGCTTTCATCGTCGCTTTGGCGGTTGCCTTATCTCCCATCGCATTGATCATTTCCTCTCCGGCACCAATGAATTTAATTCCATTTTCCGCACAAACTCTGGAGAACTCGGCATTTTCAGATAAAAACCCATAGCCGGGGTGAATCGCGTCTGCAGCAGTCACTTCTGCTGCGGCAATGATATTGGGAATTTTAAGATAGGAATCTTTGCTTGCTGCAGGCCCTATGCAAACAGCCTCATCGGCAAATCGGACATGTAGACTGTCAACGTCTGCTTTGGAGTAGATGGCCACGGTTTTGATTCCCATTTCCTTACATGTCCTAATGATACGTAAGGCGATCTCACCACGGTTGGCAATCAATATTTTGTTGAACATGGCAGGTTTGGATTAAGATGGATCAACTAGGAATAGAGGCTGATCATACTCTACTGGCTGAGCATTATCTACCAATACTTTCACGATTTTTCCGGACACTTCGGATTCAATTTCGTTGAAAAGCTTCATCGCTTCGATGATGCAAACAGCGTCTCCAGACTTCACTTCGCTTCCAACTTCCACAAAAGCCGGAGTTTCTGGGTTGGCAGATCGATAGAATGTCCCGATCATTGGGGACTTGATTTCTACTAGATTATCCGAAGACGGAGCTGCAGGAGCCTCGGAAGCGGGTGCCGGAGTGGATACTGCCGGCGGGGGAGTGGCCACTGGTGCAGGTGCAGGTGCAGCGTGTACAACCGGGGCGCTAATTACTTGGTTTTCTGGTGTTCGTTTGACACTGACCTTGAAATTATCAGTTTCAATATTTACTTCTTCTAAACCTGATTCAGCCAGGAAGCTAATAAGTTCTTGTATTTCTTTTGCCTTCATTGGTTAATGGTTGATTAAAAGATTAGTCTAACTAAGGTAATGCAATAAAGTTATTTTACTCGTTCCATGTAGGACCCATCAGCTGTATTGATTTTTACGAGTTCCCCTTCGTTGATAAATAATGGAACCTGAATGGTTGCACCTGTCTCCACTTCAGCATTTTTTGTGGCATTGGTGGCAGTATTTCCTTTTACACCAGGTTCCGCGAAAGTGATTTTAAGTTCAACATGTTGTGGGAGTTCACAACCAAGGATTTTCTCTTCCTCTGCGTGAAAGAGAATCTCTACCTCCTGACCATCTTTCAAAAACTTGGGGGCATTGATTAAATCTTCTTCCACTGACAGTTGCTCGTAGGTAGAGGTGTCCATGAAATGATATCCAATATCGTCTTTGTATAGGAACTGATAAGCTCTTCGTTCTACTCTAGCAGTAGTTATTTTATGGCCAGCAGAAAAAGTATTGTCTATCACTTTTCCCGTGGTGATGCTTTTTAGTTTGGTTCTTACAAATGCAGGACCCTTCCCGGGTTTTACATGTTGGAATTCAACCACACTGAAAAGGTCATGATTGAATTCGATTACCAATCCATTTTTTATGTCTGATGTAGTTGCCATGTTTAGTAAATGTTATACGTAGTAATCAATTTTTTCAGGATGAGGGCTAACTGGTGGCATCGTATGGTCTCACTTGGGATCATAGGCCCACTTAAGCCATATCGCTCCCCAGGTAAATCCTCCACCAAAAGCTGCAAGAATTAGGTTATCGCCTTTTCTCAATTGACTTTCGTAATCCCATAAACAAAGGGGGATCGTTCCGCTTGTTGTATTTCCGTACTTCTGAATATTTAGCATGACCTTATCATCCGAAACACCCATTCGATTGGCGGTTGCATCAATGATACGCTTATTTGCCTGGTGTGGAACGAGCCACTGAACGTCTTCGCTGGACAGACCATTTCGCTCCATTACTTGCGCCGCGACGTCTGCCATGTTTTTGACTGCGAATTTAAAAACGACTGAACCTTCCTGATAGGCAAAATGCTCACGGTTTTTTACGGTTTCTTCTGAAGCAGGCTTCCGACTACCACCAGCTTTCATATGTAGATAAGGTTCACCGGACCCATCAGATCTCAAGATGGAATCTTTCAAGCCAAAATCCTCTTCCGTGGGCTCCAGCATGACTGCCCCTGCGCCATCTCCAAAGATGATACAGGTAACCCGGTCTGTGTAGTCAACAATGGAGGACATCTTATCTGCTCCGATGACCACGACCTTTTTGTATTTGCCGGTCTCTATAAACTGCGATCCAGTTGCTAGACCATAGAGAAAGCCAGAGCAAGCTGCCTGGAGATCATATCCAAAGGCGTTTTTCGCTCCTATTTTGTCGCCAATGATGTTGGCTGTAGCAGGGAAAACCATATCCGGTGTAGTGGTACAACAAATAATAAGGTCTATTTCTTCGGCCTTCGTATTCGTCTTTTCCAAAAGGCCCTCAACAGCCTTTACGGCCATCACTGAGGTTCCTTGATTTTCGCCTTTTAATATTCTTCGCTCTTTGATGCCAGTTCTGCTAGTGATCCACTCGTCGTTGGTGTCCACCATTTTCTCAAGATCCTGGTTGCTTAGTACGTCCTCTGGAACGTAGCCGTTAACACCAGTCACTGCAGCTTGAATTGTAGGCATTCGTCTTTAGCTTAAGCTAAAACTTCCTTTTCCATCACAACTTTACCTTTATAGTAAAGCTTGCCTTCATGCCAGAAAGCTCTATGTGGAAGGTGTGCCTCTCCAGTGGTAGGACAAATCACAAAACTCTTCGGTGTAGCCTTGTAATGGGTTCTTCTCTTATCTCTTCGGGTTTTAGAAATCTTTCGTTTTGGATGCGCCATCTCTATTTAATTCTATGCTATTTTAATTTTTTTAGTGCTTCCCATCTTGGGTCGACAACTTTATCTTCTCTTTCCTCCTGCTTTGATGAGAAAACCATCTCATCCTCTTCCTCCTGGTTTTGAAATTTCGGATGTAATTTCTTCATCGGAATTTCAAGGTGAATAATTTCAAATAAAAATGAAGCAATGTTGATCTGCTGTGCCCCTTTCGGTATCACAAAGACGTCCTCACTAAGTTCCT
>CAZQDI010000066.1:0-20496 GCA_964591785.1 uncultured Roseivirgaceae bacterium | reverse complement strand
GTAAAAAAAATTGAAGAATACATCAACAACCATTAAACCTTTGGAACAAAGAGAACTCTAAGAAGCAAGCGATGCAAAAGAAACTAGACGATATTGATAAGAAGCTAAAGTTTGATGTACCGGAAAGGTACTTCGAGGACCTTCCGATGAAAATTCAGAAGCGCGTTGAATCTGAAAACAGGAAAAATTATTCGTTAAAAGTTCCGTCTTGGTCATTGGCCATGACTGCCGCTGTCGCGGTCATTGTCGGTTTTCTGTTTGTCTGGAATGGAAGCGACTCATCCGTGGAGGATTTGCTAGCTGAGATTCCTGATGATGACTTGATCGCCTACATCGAAGAATTAAACCTGGATACGTACGACCTTGCTGCCGCCTTTCCAGAAAGTTCTGAAGAAATTGAATTTGAAGACGTTGAAATGATGGAGGGATTGGAAATCGAAGATCTATCCATTGATGACATTTTATTAGAATATGACATTGAAGAAGAAAAATTAGAGATATGAAAACCATAATTTCAATACTACTTCTTGGGGCAGTCTATTCCTTGAGTGCTCAAGGACCCAGCCCCGAGGCACTAGAAAAAATTGAGGCAGCTCGAATAGCACTGATAAGCGAACGACTTGCCTTAACGCCAGAACAAGCTGAAAAATTTTGGCCTATTTATCGAGAATTCGCCAACAAACGAAAGGCGATCAGCCAAGATTTTAATAAGGCGAGAAGAAACTTTGACCCGAACCAAGCCACTGAGGAAGAAAACAAAAAGATGTTAGATATGGCCACTACCGTCAAAGAGCAACAGCTAACTCTTGAAAAAGAGTATTCACAACGAATTTTAAACGTAATCACAACCAGACAATTAAATAATTTAAGAAAGGCAGAAAGTGACTTTAAAGAAATGCTACTCAAAAGAATTCGAGCCCAACAGCTGAAGCAGAGACAGCAAAGGCAAAGAAACAATGACCGTCTGAAAGAGCGTCGAAACTAAACCAACCTACCTACCTGATGTTTCGAGCAGTAATCTTTCTGATGCTGTTCATTTGTAGCCTTGCCGGCAAGTCACAAAATGACCCTACGCTTAGCTATGCAGAACAGCTAGCAGCTCTAGAGGCTGAAATGGACTCCTTGTCAATTTTCAATTTAATTGAGAGTGTCATGGCATTGGAGGCTACAACCACCAGTGAACTAAATCTTCACTTTAGTTTCACAAGTAGTGTCACAAGTGCCGGAAGAGATTTTGATATTAATCAACAGGGAATTTCGCCGGGAATTTCATATTACCATAAGACAGGACTTTACGCTGATATTTCGGGGTACTGGAACAGCAACATTGAACCAAATTACAATCCCACCATACTATCTCTCGGATACTTGACTACAATCGATTCAAAGTGGAGTTATAGTCTTGATTTTGAAAGATGGTTTTTTAACCCAAAAGATTCGTCGGAAAACCCACTCACCAATTCCTTTGGTGGTTCGCTTACCTACGACATAGACTTCTTAAATATTGGAATTGATTATTCCCTTTTGGTTGGCAGAGAGACATCGCATCGCTTTATTGGAACCATTGGGAGCACCATCAAAGTTGGCAAATGGTGGGTCTTTGATGAGATTAAGCTGTTCCCCACAGGTACCATCCTATTCGGAAACAATGATATTACCCAGCTCATTATTAATGAAAGAGTCTTCTCGCAAGCCAACGCTGAAAGAATCGCAGATATTATCACGTTTGAAGATCTTAATACAAGGCAAAAGTCCCTACTAGGACTGATCATCTTAGAAGCATTTGAAAATGAGATCATCACAAGCGAAGAAAGGAGAAAACTCCTTAGCAAACTAAGGAATTCAGAACAGCTAAATCAAGAAGATACCGAAGCACTACAAAAAATAGCAAATGGTAGCTTTGAGTCCACGGAGTTTGTCGCCGGAAACGAATTCGGTATTCTCAACTATTCAATAAGCCTACCAATTTCTCTTAAAATGAAGAAATTCAATCTCCTGCTCAGTTATACCTATAGCATTCCAATAGCCTTGCCCGGCGAATTTTTTAAAGTCGATCCAGTTGGGTTTTTCGGAGCTTCCCTTTCGTATAGAATACCTTTCAAATAATTTCATTTCAAGAACAATAAACGTCTATCTTTGCATCCCGTAACAAGGAAACTCTAATCCCATACATGTCCAAAACCAAATACATTTTTGTTACGGGTGGTGTAACATCTTCTCTAGGAAAGGGAATTATCGCAGCATCTTTAGGCAAACTATTGCAAGCCAGGGGACTTTCGGTAACGATCCAGAAGTTTGATCCCTACATCAATATCGACCCAGGAACTCTCAACCCATATGAACATGGTGAATGTTATGTGACCAACGATGGTGCCGAAACAGACTTAGACCTCGGACATTATGAACGATTTCTAGGCATTGAAACCTCACAAGCCAATAATGTGACCACCGGTCGGATTTACTATAATGTAATCCAGAAAGAACGGGAGGGTGAGTTTTTAGGGAAAACCGTCCAAGTGATTCCTCACATTACAGACGAAATCAAGAACAACATTTACAAGCTGGGAGAGACCGGGAAATATGACGTTGTGATCACGGAAATTGGGGGAACAATTGGTGACATCGAATCTTTACCTTTCGTAGAAGCAGTTCGTCAGGCACGTTTTGAATTGGGCCCAGCGAACAGTGCCGTAATTCACCTAACCCTTATCCCCTACCTCAAAGCTTCTGGAGAACTGAAAACTAAGCCGACCCAACACTCGGTCAAAGAACTATTGGAGGCAGGAGTCCAACCCGATATTTTGGTTTGTAGATCAGAGTATCCAATTAATATGGACATTAGGAAAAAATTAGCGCTTTTCTGTAACGTGCCTGTCAATGCAGTAATTGAAGCACTCGACGCTGAAACAATTTACGACGTTCCGATACTAATGAGAAAAGAGAAGCTAGACGAACGAGTATTGACGAAATTCAAATTACCCTACAAGAAAGAACCCAAAATTGATCGTTGGAAGGAATTTTTAGGTCGTTTAAAAAACCCTACTGATTCGGTAGATATTGGATTGGTTGGAAAGTATGTAGAACTACAGGATGCTTATAAGTCAATCGCAGAATCATTTATTCATGCCGGCGCTCAAAATGAATGCAAAGTGAATCTAAAATGGATTCATGCAGAAGAATTAGATGGCGAAAATGTAGTGAGACAATTAAAGGAACTTGATGGAATTTTAGTTGCACCCGGGTTTGGAGAACGTGGAATTGAAGGGAAAATCTATGCAGTGCAGTATGCTCGGGAGAATAAAATACCCTTTTTCGGTATTTGTTTAGGAATGCAATGTGCAGTCATCGAATTCGCGAGAAACGTCTTGGGGATGAAAAAGGCTAATAGTACTGAAATGGTCAAGACTTCCTACCCAGTGATTGATATCATGGAAGACCAGAAAAACATCAAAAACATGGGTGGAACCATGCGACTTGGTGCATATACATGTCAACTAAAGCGTGGCAGCAAGGCCCATTCTGCCTATGCTTCCTCGAAGATTAAAGAACGACATCGGCACCGATACGAGTTCAATAATAAGTTCATTGAAGAGTTTGAAAACTCAGGCATGATTGCCACTGGAACCAATCCTGAAACCAACCTTGTTGAAATCATGGAAATTAAGGATCATCCATGGTTTGTGGGCACACAATATCATCCTGAACTAAAATCAACAGTAACTGATCCTCATCCTTTATTTGTAAAATTTGTTAAAGCATCTCTTGAATTCAAAAAGAAGCAAGAGTTATAATCTATAAAATGGACAGAAATCAATTCATAGGACTAATCCTGATGTTTGGCGTATTGGCGATTTACTTCACTTGGTTTGCGCCGGATCCACCGGTTCCCGTTGACGAACCTGTAGAAGAAATAGCCCAACCAGTGCCGTCTACTCCGGATTCACTGGCTATTACTCAAGGGACTCCAATCTCGTTACAAAATGTTCCCGATTCTGTGGTGGATGCCCAGAATTTTGAAAAATATGGCGCATTATCTTTCGCTATTTCAGGTGAACGTAAATCTGAGGTGGTTGAAACAGATGATTTGCGAATAACCTTTAATAGTCAGGGTGGAGTCATCACCGAAGTGGAGATTCTAAACCATCTCGATCAATCAGGAAATCCATTTAAAATTATGGATGCATCTAAATCCAAAATCAGTATGGTGGTCGATGCTGGTGGTAAGCAGGTTGATCTAACTGAACTCAACTTTGCTGGAAAGATTGTTTCGATCCAAGATACGACCAAAGTTATCTATTCTGCTGAACAAGGTAATGTGAAAATTGAACACACGTACCTGATTCCTCAGACGGGCTTTAGTATTGAATATGAACTGACGACAAATGGACTAAACACTATACTAAGTCCTTCCGATATCGACTTCCAATGGATCCATTCTGTGAATCATGCAGAGAATACTTTGGACGATTCTCGACTAAATGCCAATGTTCGATACTATTTGTCAAACTCCGAATCTGATGAACTATCACAAAGATCGAGTGATTTTGAAGAGGCAACCCTTGACTCACCCGTTAAATGGGTTTCCTTTAAGCAAAAGTTCTTTACTGCCGCAGTTATTGCAGATCGTAGCTTTGTCTCAGGCTATGTTAATCAGCGAGTGAATTCTGATGATACCGCTGTGAAAGACATGTCCATGACGATGACCATTCCTTATGGCGATTTCATTAATGGATTTGGGATGCGATACTACTTTGGCACTAACAAATACAACACGCTTAAGAAAGTAGCTCCTGAATTCGAAGAGAACCTTGATATGGGATGGGGTCCACTCCCCATTGTTAATAAATTCCTGATCATTCCAATCTTCGACTTCCTACAAGGTTTCATCAGTAACTATGGCTTGATCATTGTAATTCTTGTTGTATTTATACGACTCTTATTGTCTCCATTGACTTATAAATCACATATGTCCATGGCCAAAATGCGTGCCATGAAACCAGAACTGGACGAACTCAAGGAAAAGCATGAAGGTGACATGCAAAAACAGCAGCAAGAGCAGATGAAGCTGTATCAGCAAGTAGGAATCAACCCGTTGAGTGGGTGTATACCTATGCTGCTTCAAATGCCAATTCTGTTCTCCCTATTTTTCTTCTTTCCTAATGCGGTAGACCTTAGGGGAGAATCATTCTTGTGGGCAAAGGACCTCTCAACCTATGACAGTATTATTAATCTGCCTTTCGAGATTCCTTTTTACGGAGATCATGTAAGTCTGTTTACTCTTTTGATGACTCTTTCAACAATACTGTATACCTGGAGTAACAGTCAAATTACCACCGTTCAGGGGCCTATGAAAACGTTGCAGTATGTTATGCCAATCATGTTCTTATTTGTCTTGAATCGTTATGCTTCAGGATTAACATTTTACTACTTTGTATCTAACATGACCACATTTGGTCAAACCGTTCTTTTTAGAAAGTTCATTGACGACGACAAAATTCATAAAACACTTCAGGAGAATAAAAAGAAAAATGCGGGTAAGGGAAAGTCAAAATTCCAACAACGATTAGAGGATGCAATGAAAGCCAATCAGGAAGCTCAGCGTAAAAAGAAGAAGAAAAAATAAGTATGTTGATAACTCAAAAAAAAACCTTGTTTTTGTGCTCCAAAAGCAAGGTTTTTCTTTTTTTCACAAGTTATTAACATGATGATTATCTTGGGATCGGGTTTAAATATATTTGTGTCCTTTTCATTATCAGTAGAGCTTCACAACAATTAATATTATGGGAAAAATAATATCTGTAGCAAATCAAAAAGGCGGTGTTGGAAAGACCACAACGGCGATCAACTTGGCCGCTAGTTTGGCTGCTTTAGAATTCAAGACTTTAATTGTGGATGCAGATCCCCAGGCAAATGCCACTTCAGGAGTTGGAATTGATCCAAAGGAAGTAGAGGTTAGCATTTACGAATGCATGGTAGACGGAGCCAGCGCTAAGGAAAGTATTGTTTCTACGGATATCAAGTTTCTAGACCTCCTACCCTCGCACATTGATTTGGTAGGTGCAGAAGTTGAGATGGTCAACATTGAGGAAAGAGAAGAGAAAATGAAAATTGCTTTGGCCGAAGTAGAGAGCCACTATGATTACATTATCATTGATTGTTCGCCTTCACTTGGACTCATTACAATCAATGCGCTAACCGCCTCTCACTCTGTAATAGTTCCCGTGCAATGCGAGTATTTCGCACTGGAAGGCCTGGGGAAACTCCTTAACACCATAAAAATAATTCAGACACGACTTAATCCAGAGCTGGAAATCGAAGGAATCCTACTCACGATGTATGACGTAAGACTTAATCTCGCAAATCAGGTGGTGGAAGAAGTAAAGATGCACTTTGAAGCCTTGGTTTTTAATACGATGATTCCCCGAAATATAAAACTCAGCGAATCCCCAGGTTTTGGGATGCCAGCAATAACGCATGATGCAGATAGTAAGGGGTCCATTAGCTACCTAAATCTTGCTAAGGAGATCTTACAACGAAATGAAATGATAGCCGCTTAACTACATATGGCCGAAAAATTTAAAAAAAGATCTGGTCTTGGAAGGGGTCTTGGTGCCTTACTGGAAGACACTGGAGAGAAAAAGAAAATAAGTGGTTCGGGTGCCACTTCTAGAGGAGCTATCAATGAAATAGCAATTGGAAAAATCGAAACCAACCCTTGGCAACCCAGAACCGAGTTTGATGAGGATGCTTTGAACGACCTGGCCGATTCCATCAAAGTTCAGGGAATTATTCAGCCAATTACAGTTCGAGCATTGAACGAAAATACGTTTCAGTTGATCTCCGGCGAACGCCGGCTGCAAGCGAGTAAAAAAGCAGGGTTAGAAACGATTCCCGCCTATATTAGGCTCGCTGATGATCAGCAAATGCTAGAAATGGCGCTCATTGAGAACATACAGAGAGAGAATCTCAATGCGATTGAAATCGCCTTAAGCTACCAGCGATTACTCTCTGAATGTGATCTAAAGCAGGAACAACTAGGGGACCGGGTTGGCAAAAACAGAAGTACTGTGACCAACTACTTAAGACTCTTGAAACTTCCACCAGACATTCAAATTGCATTAAGAGATGGTAAACTAAGTATGGGTCATGCGCGGGCATTGATCTCTGTGGAAGAGGTTTCTCAACAATTAGCTATTTTCCGAGAAATCTTAGCTAAGGAGCTTTCTGTGAGGAAGGTCGAAGAGCTGGTAAGAAATAATGGAATTAAAAAAGACCATCCAAAAACGAATTCAACCCAACTTCTCTCTGAATTCAAGGAGGTGCAAACCAAATTATCCTCTCATTTTGGAACTAAGATCAATGTTAAAGCCAATTCAGAGAATAAAGGAGAAATAAAAATTCCGTTTACCTCAACAGAAGATTTAAATCGAATATTAGATATTTTGGAAATTTAGGCGCGAACTTTGCCTCATGCATTGGATGCAAAGAACTTGTTTATTTTTTCTATTCTGCTGTCTGCTACTGTTTCAAGCAAAATCACAAGATTCACCTGACCTGATTTCAGACACCACATTCGTTATGACAGAAGACAGCGGTGAGTTATTTCGTGAGGTCTCTGATTTGGATCCGCAACGAGCAGCCCTCCTTTCGGCTGTTCTACCCGGGCTTGGCCAAGTTTACAATCGGCAATATTGGAAAGTTCCTCTGGTGATTTCAGGAATGATCGTATTTGCCCACTACATCAATTACAACAACCGAGTCTACCATTCGCTACGGAATGCCGCGTTAATAAATAATGCTACAGGTGAGAATCCATATAGTTCTGTTATCAACTCAACCACAGGCTTGGTGCGAAATCGAGACATTTTTAGAAGAAACAGAGATTTTATGATTGTACTTGGCTCTGCTTTCTATCTGCTGCAAATAGTAGATGCTCATGTTTCTGCGCATTTGGATGAATTTACTGTTAACAAGGACTTAGCTCTAAGAATTGAGCCCTCGATTGAGTCATCTCCATTATTTTCGCATGCTGTTGGAGTTTCCTTTGCACTAAGGTTCTGAATAATGAGAATTGCATTAATTGGGTATGGCAAGATGGGCAAGGCCATTGAAAAAATCGCTGGCGACGCTGGTCATGAGGTGAAATATACAATTGACCATGACGATCAGCTAAGCTCCCTTCAAGCTGATCAAATAGACATTGCCATCGAATTTACACAGCCTAGCTCCGCGTACAACAATATTGTCTTTTGCTTAGAGAATTCGATACCGGTCATTAGTGGAACTACGGGCTGGCTTGGAAGACTTGAAAAAGTTAAGGAGTTATGCATTGAAAGAAACGGAACCTTCATGTATGCGTCAAATTTCAGCATCGGAGTGAATCTTTTCTTTGAGTTGAACGAATGGTTGGCTGGTAAAATGAAGAATCTATCATTTAATCCATCGATCACAGAGGTTCATCATACGGAAAAAAAAGATAGTCCAAGCGGTACTGCGATCACATTGGCGGAAGGTTTACTTAAGTATGATGCAAGCAGAAACACCTGGATAAACGAAGAAACGACCGACCATCAGAAACTAGGAATCATTTCTCATCGAAAACCAAACGTACCCGGTACCCATACCGTATCCTACTCGTCTGATTTAGAGTCCATCGAGATTAAGCATGCGGCAAATGATCGCAGTGTTTTTGCAAAAGGTGCAGTGAAAGTGGCTGAATGGATTCATTCCCGAAAGGGAGTTTTTACGATGTCTGATTTTATTAACGATAATTAACTAGATGTATTTTCACGATTTTAACCCTGTATTCGTCATTGTTTTTCTTATTCTTTGGTTTGTCTTGCAGGGAACTGCTTACTACAAATTTTTTGAAAAAGCAGGCCAACAAGGTTGGAAAGGTTTTGTACCTGTTTACAACTACTACATTCATCTCCATATCGTAGGAAGGCCCATCTGGTGGCTAGTCCTCTTGTTTGTTCCGGTGATTAACTTTTTTGTTGCCTTGACCATGCACTTGGACCTAATGAAGTCGTTTGGAAAATATACCTATATAGATCAAGTATTGGGAGTTGTCCTTGCCCCTGTCTACATGAACTATATTGCTTGGAGTGACACTAGTTACATTGATAAAGCCACCTCCATACCTAAACCAAAAAAATCGTTTGGAAAGGAATGGTTTGAAGCCATAGTTTTCGCTGTTTTCTGTGCCACCTTTGTCAGGTGGATTTTCATGGAGGCTTACGTCATACCAACCGGTTCAATGGAGCGTTCCTTATTGATTGGTGATTTTTTATTCGTAAGCAAAGCTGAGTATGGCCCCAGAACTCCCCAGACTCCACTGCAAGTGCCATTAACCCATCAAAAAATCTGGGGTACCGAAATTCCCTCTTACTTATCAGGGATTTCGCTGAAAAGCTACCGACTACCCTCCTTTGGAAAAGTTGAAAGAAATGATGTGGTGGTATTTAACTATCCTGCTGAATATGATGATGAAAATTATAACAAAGACCGAAATGGTTCTTTCCATCCTGATGATTTGAAAACTCATTACATCAAGAGAGCAGTGGGTATCCCTGGCGATAAGATTGAAATTAAATCTGCAGTGCTGTATGTTAACGACGAAGAGGCGGAAACCCCTCCCCACATGCAACATAAGTACTTCGTTTATACTGATCAGGTCATTCGAAAGCGAATTTTTGAGAAGCACAACATCCGGTTCATAAGCGCTAGCTCAAACGAAGATGATGTAAGCTATTACCCAGGTGAGGGTTATGGAATTGTCATGAGTAAGGAAGTTGCTCAGGAAATAGAAAATTTACCTTTTGTCGATAAAGTCGTCCTTCAACTGCAACCAGAAGGGAAACGAGAATTTAGAGTTTTTCAGAGAACGACCTACTTTGATTGGAATGGAGATTTCTTTGGCCCTGTTATAGTACCCAAAAGAGGTATGGAAATACCTGTGAACCTTGAAAATGTGGAGAAATACTTTTTCACAATTGAAAATTACGAGGGACACAAAGAAGTCTCGTGGGATGGAACCAATTTAATCATTGACGGTCAAGCAAAAGACACCTACACCTTCAATTACGATTACTACTTTATGATGGGCGATAATCGTCATGCTTCAGACGATTCCCGGTATTGGGGATTCTTACCTGAGGACTTCGTAGTGGGCGAAGCTTCTTTTATATGGATGTCTTGGGACACCAACGCGAGCTTCTTTAGGAAAATTAGATGGAATCGACTTCTAAACGGGATAGATTAGCATGCTACTTTCCGAAATAATAGACGATCAGGTAGACTAACCCCATTGCTCCTCCGAAAAATAGAATCATAAACAGACAGCCTTTAAACCAATTTGCTCTCTCATTGGCCGGTGAATAAAGATCAAGGTGCGAATCGCTTCTCATAGTGCGTTTGAGTTGCACCTAATTTAACATGTAATTGATCCTTATTCTGTTATTTCGGGTACATATTGCGCTTCAATTAGTATTTTTTCCAATAATAACCTCTTGGGCTCTTTATAATTCACAATTTCACCGGAGATCATAGGGATGTTTTTTCTTGCTGTACCTTGAATAATTGAGATCGCCTCTGCCAGCAAAGGCTCATCTATTGAGCCTAAAGGCATCAATTCTTCTAAAAAATTACGCTCATCAATTACAAAATTCGGGGTGATACCCTGCTCAAAAACTGAAAAACCCAGAGAATTGGCCAGTTTACTGACGACCGGCACAATTGCATACTTATGGTCACTACTTAAGTCATCACCTTCATTGCTTAAGTAAAGAGAATTCTTCGAATCGTAAAGTGGAAGGCTTCCCTCGTTTTTTCCGGTGGTTGTCGTTCCAATGGTCACAACATCTACATACGGATCAAGACCAATAACTAACAACTCTGATGTACTTGCCGTTTTTTCGGAGGTCAGTACAAAAACCCTACTGAGCATATCAAGTCTATTCAATTCCTCCTCTGATTGCTGATTATCATCAATAATTGGCAGCGATTCAAGGAATTTAACAGGCCTATCAAAATGTGGAGCTAGCTTATCATTGTACATTATCAGGCCAAAATCATCGGAAGCGGAAGTCTCTCCCGCAATCATCGATGCTAAAATGCGGGTTGTGGTGAGAGAACCACCTGGATTGTACCTGAGATCAAGAACCAGTTCAGTAATTCCTTCAGATTTAAACTGACCAAAAATGTTATTTAATTCTCTATGAGATTCATTATTATTAACAAACTGGCTGTAAGCCAGGTAACCAACTCTTGCTTCTCCAAGGTTTAGTACCTCATGATGTAGAATTGGGTTTTCTCGAACCTTAGCGGCGAAAAGATTTGCGGTTCGCTCCAAATCAACAACCTCGCCATTCTCCAGTTCGATTAAGGAAAGTGTGTAAGATGAGCTGCCATATAGCAGGCTTTCATAATTGTTAATCGTAAGCGAAGTGCCATTTACCTTGCTAATGATATCTCCCCTTTGCAGACCAGCCAAATCAGCAGGTCCACCGCTGACCACATAAGCAACATACGCCAACAATTTTTCACTTCCTGCTGACTCATTAATAAACCCCAGTTCGTAACCAAATGACTGAGTGATTCCTTGAAAGTAATCATCCAAAACTTCAAAGTCATCCCAGATCATTGAAAACGGATCTTCCCTATCCAACAAACTTGTAAAAAGTTCTTCTGACGACCCTGCATCATTTAAGTATTCGTAAAGTTCTTCATAAGACGCAAATCGATCATCTGCTAGATCCTCGACCTCCTCTTGTCGGTAATAGTACAAATTCATTGATTGCCAAATAAATTCATCCTGGACCCTATCAAGCGCTTCAGGATCGGACGAACAAAATCGGATGGAGGTCCCATCAAACTTGACAGTGACATCACAATCTCCGATGTCAATGGCACCAAGATCATCGGTGGAAGAACAGCCGATACAACAGTAAATTATTGCAACCAGTCGAATGAGTCTTGATTCAACTTTCATCTTGATGCAAATAAAGTCCTAAGATTACCAAATATCACCAATTTATAGTCTCTAGACCCTTATTGTATAGGTATTGGTTGGTTTTTGAAAAGTGATGGCAACCGAAGAATCCATTATTAGCAGAAAATGGAGATGGATGAGCCGCCTTTAAAACGAAGTGCCTGTCAGTATCAATTAGAGCTCCCTTTCTTTGTGCGTAGGCACCCCAAAGCATGAAGACGATACCTTCTTTGTCCAGCGAGATCTTTTGCAAGACGGCATCCGTAAATACTTCCCAACCCTTATTTTGATGAGAGCCCGCTTGACTGGCTCGAACAGTCAGCGTCGCATTTAGTAAAAGAACTCCTTGCGCTGCCCATCTTTCCAGATTTCCGGAGACCGGAACTGGTATTCCCAAGTCACTTTTGACTTCCTTAAAAATATTTTGCAACGATGGGGGTTGTCGCACACCATCGCGCACTGAAAAACATAGTCCATTTGCCTGATTGACACCATGATAAGGATCCTGGCCTACGATTACAACCTTTAGTTGATCGTATGTACAGTGATCGAAAGCGCTGAAAATGAGTGCACCTGGCGGATACACTGTTTGGTTTTGGTATTCACTTTTAACAAACTTCACCAGTTCCTTGAAGTATTCTTTCGAAAACTCGCCCGCTAATCGCTTTTTCCAGCTATCCTCAATTCGAACATTCATTTTTTTTCTTTTTGTGACCCTCCAGGTGTTCAGGAAATGCAAGAAAACAACTCACCGCAAGTGCTCCTAGCGTGGCAGTAATCTTTGAGATATTTTCTTAATCAAGTTCTTGGTAATTTAAATTGAAATTCGTTTAAATTGTCGGACAAGAATGGTAACTACTGTCACAAATGGAATTAAGGTTTCTGTTGAAACCAACTACCAACCGGAACACTCGCAACCGGCTAATGAGCATTTTGTGTTTACTTATCGCATTACCATTGAAAACAATTCAAACAACACGGTTCAACTCAAAGCAAGGCACTGGGATATTATAGACGCCGCACATCCTAGTCACGAGGTGGATGGAGAGGGAGTTATAGGGAAGCAACCCATTTTAGAGCCTGGACAAATCCATCAATATGTATCTGGGTGCAATTTAAGATCAGGAATCGGTAAAATGAGTGGGCATTACATTATGGAGCGGATTCTTGATGGCAAACTCTTTCATGTTGAAATTCCAGAATTTATTATGGTGGTGCCATTTAAGTTGAATTGATCGATTGCCCGTTGAAAATTTCATTTTTAGAGTTTCAGCTTTTCTGAAGTATCAACTTCGAGCAGTTGGTGTTCACTCTTTACACTCACCTTTTCTATACGATTTGTTCAATCAGGTTATTAAACCTAGTCGCTCTTTCAGAAATACTCAAATTGAGAAAGAAAGGAAGTTACTTCGAAAGAATGTGAATTTTCTTGAAGTGACAGATTTCAAAACAAACCGATTCGATCTCAAAACCATCGGGAGCATCACATCCAGTTCCTTGAGCAAACCGAGATTTTCTGCGTTTCTTTATCTACTTAGCAAACATCTGGAGACTACCTGTGGTCTAGAAACAGGTACTTCTTTAGGAATTACTTCCTGCTACCTGTCTAAAGCATGCCTCTCATTGGTTACCATCGAAGGGTCCAACGCACTTTCAGCAATAGCTAAAAAGAACTTTGAAAAGTTTGACTGTACCAATGTAAGACTTGTCAATGGTGATTTGTATCAAGTACTCGAACCCAACATTGTCAAGAGTCAACCAGATTTCTACTTTTTGGATGCGGATCATCGCTCTAACGCCATAGCTTTTTGTATAGATTTAATTTTAAAACATACTCCCAATACTAAATGCATCGTTGTACACGATATCTATTGGTCTGGGGATATGGCCAATTTCTGGGAGTCACTAATTGGGGATCCGAGGTTTACCTTGACAGTAGATCTATTCCAGGCAGGGCTTTTATTCCCGACTTTGGAGATGGAAAAACAACATTTCACGATTCGCTTTTAAACTTCTATACTTTGTCTAATTTTGCCCCCGAAAAATGCAAGAATCAGAATGACTGAGGAAAAAAATACACTAAATCAGCAACAGGAGGAAAGGAATTCTGCAAAAAACAGAACTCCCGTATTCATCATAATTACAGTGCTACTCTTGGCTGCTGTCATCTTCTTCTTCTATCAAAACAAGAAACTAGAAGAGGAAAGCAAGAGGCAACAGCAAGAAATTGCCTCAACCATATTACAAATGGATTCCATTTCAAGCGAACTGGAAATAAGAATCCAGACCATCCAGGAATTGGGAGGAGATATTGACACACTGGAAGCTTTGAAAGCACAGCTTGAAGCGGATAAAAAACAACTTCTTGTTGACGCTGAATACCAAAGAGGGCGAATCAACCGACTAAACGACCGGGTAGATGGCTATAAGGAACTATTACTACTGAAGGATGAAGAGATTAAGGAATTGACAGTCATGAACCAGCAACTTTCTGAAGAAAACACCACGTTAAAAGTTGAAAAAAATCAGCTCAGTGACTCAATTAGGAGGTTGGAGAAGAACAAACAGGAGCTTGCGGAAAAAGTAGCTACTGCGTCTAGACTTGAAATCTCAGGCATATCTGTGAATGCAATTAATGATAAGGGCAAAGAACGCGAAGGAGGAGAATATCGGAACCGACACATCCAGCAATTGAAAATTCAATTTGCAGTCTTAGAAAACGAAATTGCACCGATTGAGGGTAAAGAGCTTTTGCTTAGAGTGGTAGCTCCTGACGGAAATGTACTTTTTGATGTAAGTCGCGGCTCGGGTTCGTTTACTTACGAGAGTCGTGAGCTTTTCTTTACCGCAAAACAGGAAATCCTCTATGACAGAAACAGTCAGCAGGTCATCTTCTTGTATGATAAGGGAAATGAATATGCAATTGGACAACATAAGGTAGAGATCTATACTGATGACTACTTGATGGGGCAAGGAAGCTTTGTAGTCAAGTAATCACGAGAAATTTGCTTCACGGAAGTGCTTTTCTTAGTCACAAAATTCTGTGGTAGATAAGTGATTGTTTATTAATTTCGCACCTCATTTAAAAACAATAGTTCTTAACACATTTTATAACTTATGAAGAATTACGAGACGGTATTCATTTTGACTCCCGTTTTGTCTGAAGCTCAGATGAAGGATACTGTCGGAAAATTCAAAAGCGTTCTTGCCGATAATGGTGCTGAAATCATTAATGAAGAGAACTGGGGTCTGAGGAAACTCGCCTACCCCATTGATCATAAAACGACTGGTTTTTATCAGCTTTTTGAATTCCGAGCAGCCCCCGAACTGATTGCCAAGCTAGAGACAGAATATAGGAGAGACGAAGCAGTAATGAGATTCCTTACTACTGCATTGGACAAACATGCAGTTGCTTATAATGAGCGAAGAAAAAAAGGCGCATTTAAGAAAAACAAAGAAGACAAGAAGGAGGTAATCGCATGACATTACAAAACGAACCTATCAACAGAGAGCAGAAGAGAGAGAAATACTGCCGGTTTAAAAAGAATGGGATTAAGTATATCGATTATAAGGATCCCGATTTCTTGCTGAAGTTTGTGAACGAACAAGGTAAGATCCTTCCTAGAAGAATCACAGGTACTAGTCTTAAATACCAGAGAAAAGTGTCTCAGGCTATCAAAAGATCAAGACACCTTGCCTTAATGCCTTATGTTGGTGATTCCCTTAAATAATTGAAATTATGGAAGTTATATTAAGAGAAGACATTCAGGGACTTGGTTATAAGAACGATACCGTTTCCGTGAAAGCAGGGTATGGTAGAAACTACCTGATTCCAAGAGGAATGGCAATGCTTGCCAGTGCTTCAAACAAGAAAATGATTGAAGAGGAGATCAGACAAGCTTCTCATAAAGCTGAAAAAGCAAAAAAAGACGCGGAAGCTATTGCCAATGGAATCGGAGATCTTACGCTTGAAATAAAGACCAAGGCTGGTGAAAAAGGTAAGATATTTGGAGCTATCACTGCGATTCAAGTAGCAGAAGCACTTGCCTCAAAAGGGCATGAAGTTGACAGAAAGCGAATTTCATTCGAACAGAAAATCAAGGAATTGGGAGAGTACAACGCAATACTTGATCTACACAAGGAAGTCCACCATCCGGTGAAACTTAATATTGTTGCAGAATAGAATTTCCTATGAAAATGTACCAACCTGACCTTAATAGGTCAGGTTTTTTTATTTATGGCTGAGATTGAGTTTTTTGAAAATTACTTTCTCACTAACCTGGGTGATATCCCCAGCTTGCAAGGGTTCGAGACTTAGAGATTCAATTGCCACGCGAATCAGCCGTAACGTTGGATGACCGACACTTGCTGTCATCCTTCTAATTTGCCTGTTTTTTCCTTCTGTTAAAGACATCTGCAACCAAGTTCGTAGAGGATGCTTCTTAATGTTTACTGGGGGGGTTCGATCATGAACCTGTGGTGTAATGACGCTCACTTTTGCCTTTTTTGTGTGATGTTTTTTTCCATTAATTGAAATATCTACGCCATTACTTAACCTGGCAAGAGCGGTAGTATCTGGATAGCCATCTACCTCCACCCAATACGTCCTTTGGTGACCTTTGGTCGGATCAAGCAATTCATGATTCAGTCTTTTGTTGTTTGTAAGAATTAATAGTCCTTCACTGTCTAGATCAAGTCTTCCTACCGGGTAGACATCCCTTGGCAACTGATAGATTGTACCCAAACCCGGATTACCGTCCTCGGCCGTAAATTGACTTAGTACCTTATAAGGCTTATGAATGATATAATATAGATGTTTTTTCCTAGTCACTAATTTTTGTGCGAAATAATCTGAACAATAAAAACCCCAAAATAGCACCTAGAAGATTTGCGATGGCATCAGCCCATTCAAAAACGCGATACTCAAAAAATTGAAATTGAATCATTTCAAGGGAGAGCCCGTAAAATCCCGCAACCAAAAGGACCATAACAGACACTTTCGTCGTTAGCTTTCCTTTCTTCTTGAAGGCCAAAAGGAACGAGAAGGTAAGCACAAAATAAGCAAAGGTATGCTCCCATTTATCCAAATGATTCACACCTTCCACCTGAATAGGGATTGCAAAAAATGTGGAGAGAGCAAAAATTCCAATCGCAACCAAAATAGGTGGAATAAACCAAAAGAGCTCTTTCTTCATCAAAAATTAAGTTTCAGTCCGTCACTGAGTTTATTGAGTTGCACGTCTTCAGAATGGAAAACTTCCTCGTTCATGTGTGAAATCCACAACTGTTTGCATTCAAACTCATCTATTATTCCGCCCAATTCCTGATAACTCAAGTGACCAAAATTGACCCCATTCATAAAATTGCACTCACAAATAAAAACATCGGCACCATGAGCAAGCAGCTTCAAATTGGGAGACATGGATGTATCTCCCGAAAATGCAACTACCTTATCTTTCCAGCTTATTCGATAGCCATGCGGCATGGATTCCGGGCTATGTTCCATTTGGTAGGCCTGGATTACGACGTCATCAACCTGTAAAGGTTTTCCCGACATAAATTCTACGAATTTCAAATCTAGATTCGCCAACTTTTCACGAGTGCCGGGATACATGATATCCTGCAGCGCCAAGACTCTGTCCTTTACTCCTGATGGACCGATAATAGTCAATGGTCTTTTTCTGGGTTGGTCAAACAACGAACAGATGAGAAAAAAGGGTACTCCGCCAAAATGGTCGCCGTGAAAGTGAGATAAGACAATGGTAGATATATTTTCGATTGGTACCTTCTCATGCTTCAATCTAAGCAGAGCGGTCGTACCACAGTCCATAAGTAGACATTCTCCATCATTTGACAACAAAAACGAGGTATTGAACCTACCTCCGTTTCCAAAAGCATCACCACAGCCAAGGACAGTTAATTCCATAAGATTAAATTTAAGTCATGGAAGTTTACTTAAATGAGCAACTTGGCAAAGTTACATATGAGATTGACGACACACCCACCTCAAGCGCTGTTCTTATTCTTGCTCACGGAGCTGGGGCAGGGATGCATCACCCATTCCTGAACACACTGGCAAAACAAATCTGTGATGAAGGTGTAAGTGTAGTTCGCTTTAATTTCCCGTATATGGAAAAAGGAAGAAAGGCACCAGGGTCTCCCAAAGACGCCATCTTATGTTGGGAGAAGATCATTTTAGAAACAAAAAAACTATTTCATGATAAGGACCTGTTCATATCTGGAAAGTCTTATGGGGGCAGGATGGCTTCTCACCTACTCGCTGTCAATCATGATTTGAAAGTCAGCGGTATCATTTACTATGGATTCCCTCTTCATGCGCCTGGCAGAGACTCGACAGAACGAGCAGCTCACCTGGGAGTCATCGAAGTACCTCAACTCTTTATTCAAGGAAACAAAGACAAGCTGGCTAATATCCAACTAATGCGGAAAGTGACTACAGAACTTCAATTGGCAAGCATGATTGAAATGGAAAACGGAGACCATTCATTTAAGACACCCAAGTCCTTTGCTAGTCAAGAGGAAACTATGCGGAAGCTTTCAAAAATCTCCATTGAATGGATAAATAAAAACTCTGATTAAACTGCTCGACGATCTTCCTTTCCTTTCTGAATACTTCCCGTCGCCTTTTCCATTGGCTTCTTCGCACGCATGATCATAAAATTCGCGGCTTTATTTAACAATTCCGGATTTCCCGAATAGGAATAGCCCAAAGCATGTAATTCTTCTATAATCTTGCCATACTCCTCTGCTTTTGATAATGAGAAGTTATCGTTATTTTGAAGGTAGACGGCCTCTATCACACCTAATGAATGTTTCAACATTCTGAACAGCTTCTGATTCTTTGTCTCGCGCTCTTCCTTAAAGTGTTTGGAATAGACATCAGGAAGCAGTTCCTTCAGTCTTTCAAAGTGTTCATTCAATACTGGGTGTTTATCTTTTGTCATTTGGCAATGGAGTTGAGTGTTTCTATTAATTCATTGGCAATTTGGTGTTCCGAATTTGGAGCAAGTTCTACAAACGAATTGATGCATTGTATCGCTTCCTGGTATTTTTTCATCGAGATCAAAACTAGCCCAAGGTTGTAATACCCGTTTGGGTAACCAGGTTCAATTTCAGTAGAAAGTTCATAATGCACTTTTGCTAACTCAAGGTTACCCAATTCAGAGTATACATTTCCTAGATTGTAATGTGCTTCAAAATGCCTGGGATTTTTCTTTAGGCAACGAGTGAGGTAGTCAATCGCTTTTGTCAAATCTCCTTTGCTAGATTTCATAATACCCAGATTACAAAGTGCATCCTCAACAGATTCCCCCTGGTCAATAGCTAACAAATAGTACTTCTCTGCATCCTCCCTCCCTTGCTCATCCAGGGTTAGAGCCTCCTCAAAAAAAGAGCTGGACTTCGGAAGTGACAAGACGCGAGTATTGTCAGGGATTTGATCAAACAGATTTAGCTGGCCAAATTCCTCCAGATTTAGTCTCTTCTTCCTGCGTACTTTTTTATGGCCTAGTTTCGCAGGTGGCTCTACCGGAAACTGAATTACCTTGGTCATAAAGTTTAGCTTGCTTTTCTATTAACTCCCTTATCCTCGTCTTTGGCACTTGCTTTCTTCATAGGTTTCTTATCTTGTTTGGCCTGCTCGATGCTTGCTTTTAGGGCGGTCATAATATCTACCACCTCTGGCTCCTCTTCCACAAAGGTAACGATCTCATTTCCTTTGATCTTACTATCGATCATATCTCTCAGTGCCTCGTTGTATTTATCCTCCAATTCAATCTTCTTGAATTTCTTGGTCATTGATTTAATCAGCATGTTTGCAAGCTTCAGCTGCTCATCGTCAGCGTCTTCTTCAATCCTGACATTAGGAACGTCTTTGATACTACGTACTTCATTTGGATACCTAAGTTTGTAGATCATAATTCCACGATCATGAGGGGTGAGCAATACTACGCTTTCCCGATCACGGAGGACAACCTTGCCAACTCCAACCTTTCCTGATTCTCTCAAAGCCTGACTCAAAAGCGCATAGGTTTTGCTAGCCACATCACCATCAGGCCCAGCAAAGTACGGTGAATCGTAAAGTGTTTCGTGAACCTCATCTGCGTCTACAAAACCCTCAATTTCAATGACTTTTGTACTTTTTAGTTTCACCTTTTCAAAATCATCCGGCTCCACAATTACAAACTGGCCCGGCTCATACTGATATCCTTTCACAAGGTCTTCCTGGCGGAGCACATCGCCAGTTACTTTGTCTCTCTTTTCATACTTTACAGGATTGTTCGTCTCCTTGGATAGGAGATTGAACTGTACTTTCTGAGCGGTGTCAATGGCATTGTAGATCCGAATCGGAATCGTCACCATTGAAAATCGAATATGTCCTTTCCGAATCGCCCGCATAGTATATACAAGTTAATGAGTTAGAACGAAAGTTATAAATATTAAATTATCAATACAATTAAATATGCATAACTATACTCTCGCGC
>CAZQDI010000065.1:0-20633 GCA_964591785.1 uncultured Roseivirgaceae bacterium | reverse complement strand
ACTGCAAGTCAGCATCCGTCTGGTAATTATGTCTTAATCGATTCAACAGCTCAATGAAATTCTGATCCTGCTGTCTAAAGATCTTACGAAGCTCGACATGAATCGGAGGGAAGTTCTTCAAGGCTTTGGATTCGAAGAAATACAGGCTCGGGTAGAAGGCATTGAGTAAACTTCGCTCCTCATCTTTGACGACCGGTGGAAGCTGCATCAGATCTCCAATGAAAAGAATTTGAATCCCCCCAAATGGGAGGGCATTGCGTCTTAGGTGGCGAAGCGTGTGATCGATGCAGTCGAGGAGGTCGGCGCGAAGCATGCTTACCTCGTCAATGATCAGCAGCTCGATTTCACGAATCAGCTCCCGTTTGGAGGCATTGAAGCGACTGTTCTTAAATAAGGTCTGTGGAGTGGTGATTTTACTTTCAGATGCACTGAGGGGAATGTTTTCAGGGACGAATGAGCCAAATGGCAGTTGCAGGAGTGAATGAAGCGTAACACCTCCGGCATTGATTGCAGCGATTCCGGTTGGAGCAGCGACCACGCAGTGCTTGTGGGTGTGGTCGATGATATATTTCAAAAAAGTCGTTTTTCCGGTGCCGGCTTTACCTGTAAGAAAGATGTGTCGACTGGTGGTATTTACATAGGTGGCGGCCAATTTCGCCATGTCCTGAAGCTGCATGGTTGGCGAAGGTAGTGTGAGGTAATCTCAAATTAAAATGTCCATGGACGGGTTCCGGGATTTTTGAAGAAGGTGCAGCTCCTCTGATACTCGACGTCCGTGGCCGATGAGCGATGGAATCGTCTAATTTGATGACGCACGAAATCAAGGACTGCCTGAAACCATCTGAAAAAAGTCTGAGTCCGGGTGGGTGAAAATGATCAAACCGAAATGAATCAGCGGCATTTGAAACAGATGTTTTACATTGGGTGGGCCATTTGATATCAATGATTCGTTAGGCGGAGAAAAAACGGACGTGTCCGTTTATTTTGGGGTCTTAAGTGATCAAACAGTAAGCACCTTGTGCATTTAACTAAAGATCACTGACTGATCACCACATCCTCGAGTTCGATCACTGATAGCAAGGTAAGCTCGTCATTCAGGAAGGCTGCGTCGATCTCTTCCAGTAAAAAGCCATCTTCTTCCTGAGGTTTGTAGTTTCGATAATCCCGCATGACCACCCCATTTACCGATCGCACGTTATAGGCCTCACGAAAACGAACCCCTTTACCCTCGTCCTCATTGTAGCTATAAGCCAGGTAATCCAGTCCGTAGTCTTCCACGCCAAACCAATAATAGAAGACGTCCTCAAAATCTTCTCCACCACCTTCGGCATTGAAAGTGACCCGAATTTTAAGGTACTTGGTGCCATTTATTTCCACTTCCCCAACATAGCTTTTATTGACCGCAGCATCATTCAACGAGCGTGGCAAAAAAGCAAAGTAGATGACAGAATTGACGGAGGCAGCATAAGATGCTCGTTTCTTTTCTTCTACTTCCACCAGGGCTCCGTTGATGAATCGGTTTAGCCCTGAGTTGACCAAGACATCCTTGACCTGGTTTCCCAGCGTATCCTGCTGCGTTCGGGTGTAGCGAAAGTTCCCATTTCTGAGTTGGTAGTCATAGGCAATTCCTCTGAATGTAAAGGAAGCGGTCGCATTTTCCAGCTTCTTAACACCAGAAGCTTTGATGGCAGCGTCCACCACATCCTGTGCGGTGGGCGTCGTTGTACAAGCCACCAGCACGATCAAAGGAAGTAGGAGTAATTTTTTCATGACAAAACAAACGTTGGGGTTAAGTGAAAGTTCATCGGGTAGCCGACATATTGTAAAGTAGCGTAATTTACCATCGAATTACCTTGAGGACTTCAATGCGTCTCATTCTTGACCACTTGCGTAAATACATTCAGCTTTCTGAAGAGGAGGAAAATCATCTTATTGGCCTTTTGGAGGTGCGTGAGTTGGAGAAGAAACAGTTTTTGCAGCAGGCAGGTGAACCCTGTGGTAGCATTCATTTTGTCAATGAGGGAATACTACGCTCCTTTTTCCTAAGTGAAGACGGCAAGGATTCCACCTTGATGTTTGCGACCCAGAACTGGTGGATTACTGACATGGACCAGTTCCTAAATGCACGCCCTGCTTTGGTGAGTATCCAGGCTGTAACAGAGGCCTCCGTTCTGAGTCTGTCAAAAGCAAAACTGGATCGGCTGTACGATGAAGTACCCGTATTCAACAAGTTCTTTCGGATCTTAATGCAAAATGCCTACTGTCGGGAACAACGCAGAAGTCTGCAGACACTTGCGCTGAGCGCAAAAGAACGCTACGAACAATTCAATCTAAAGTATCCGGAGGTAGCCAGGCAGGTCACTCAGAAACAGATCGCCTCATACCTAGGAATCACACCCGAATTTTTGAGCTACCTACGCGCTCAGAAGGATTAAATTAAGGTACCTTAATTTTTTTCAGTCAGGGCTTTCTGTTCTTTACAGCCAACTAATTTTACCTCCATGTTAATACTCATTGCAGGTCCTTACCGAAGCGGGACAAACGATGATCCTCAGCGGATCCAGAAAAATCTAGATAACCTTGAAGCGATGGCAGTGCCAATTTTCCAAAAGGGACATGTGCCATTGATTGGAGAGTGGGTGGCACTGCCGATCATGAAACTTGCAGGATCAAAAGCGATCGGAGACAAGGTATGGGATGAAATACAGTATCCCGTAGCCCATCGACTCCTTGAGAAGTGTGACGCGGTGTTGCGAATAGAAGGCGCCTCCAAAGGGGCAGACATGGATGTCGAAATCGCCAGGTCACGGGGGCTGCCGATTTATCGGACTTTGGATGAGATCCCTGACGCAAGCTCGTAGGTAATCAGGCGACAGAAATCTTAATATTGCATTATCTTGAGACCGAAAATAAGGTCGCTTGATGAAGCATCAATTAGCACAAATCAATGTAGCAAGGATGATTGGGGTCAACATCGATGATCCGGTCATGAAAGAGTTCAAAGACAACCTGGATCGGGTCAACGAATTGGCAGAATCCAGTGAAGGGTTTGTGTGGCGATTGAAAGATGATTCCAACAATGCCTCTGCATTTGACCCGTACAGCGATGAACAAGTGATCATCAATATTTCCGTTTGGGAAGATATCGAATCGCTCGAAGTGTTTACCTACAAAACCTTTCATTCTACGTTTGTAAGACGAAGAAAAGAATGGTTCCAAAAGTACGGTAAAGCTTACTACGCCCTTTGGTGGATTGCGGCCGGTGGTACACCTTCCATTGATGAATCCGTTGCTAAATTGGAACAATTGCAAAACGAGGGGCCTTCACCACATGTATTTTCCTTCAAGCAAACCTATCCAGCCCCATAATTTTATTCATGATGAAACTTCTCTTCTTTTGCAGCACGCTTTTGATGACCCTATTGACCTTCTCACAACAGGAACCCATTCGAATTGGCGTGATTGGGTTAACTCACACCCATGTACACTGGATTTTTGGCAGTCAGGAACGTGGTGACTTCATTCTTGCTGGAATTGTCGAGCCCAACCGTGAGTTGGCAAATCGATATGCCGATCAGTACGACTATCCGATGGATCAAATTTACCCCTCCATGGAGGCACTGATACAAGCTCAAAGCATCGATGCAGTCACTGCCTTTGGAACCATCTACGCCCATCTTGAAATCGTCGAGTTTTTTGCACCGAAAGGCATCCATGTCATGGTAGAAAAGCCATTGGCAGTGAACATGAAGCATGCCAAAAAGATGAAGTCCATCGCCGATACACATGGAATTCATTTATTGACCAATTACGAAACTACCTGGTATCCGACGAACCACAAGGCGTTTGAACTCGTCGCTGAGAATAAGGTAGGGGCGGTCAGAAAGGTGATCGTTCGGGACGGACATCGAGGGCCTAAGAAAATTGGCGTGGACGATGAATTCCTGGTCTGGCTCACTGACCCCGAGTTGAATGGGGGTGGAGCCATTACGGATTTTGGGTGCTACGGGGCGAATCTACTCACCTGGCTCCAACAGGGAAAACGTCCGAAATCCGTTACTGCAATTACTCAGCAACTTCAGCCGGAAAACAACCCGGATGTAGATGATGAAGCCATCATCTTAGTTCAGTACGATGACTTGGTTGGGGTTGTGCAGGCTTCATGGAACTGGCCCATTGGACGAAAGGACATGGAAATCCATGGCTTAACCGGAACGATTTTTTCTGACAACCGAAACCGCATCAGAGTTCGCATCGCAGAAGGGTATGATGGCTTTGAGGAAGAAGCGGCTCAGCTGCCAGAACGCAATGCTCCCTTCGATGATCCTTTTTCCTACTTTGCTGCGGTCATCAATGGGGAGGTCGAGGTGGAGAAGTACGCACTATCTTCATTGGAGAATAATATGATCGTCATGGAAATTCTCGATGCGGCAAGAAAAAGTGCAGAAAAAGGCAAGTCTATTTCGCTGGATTGATTTTTAATCTTCGCTTAAGGTTAATGCGGGATTGGTTCGGGCCCATTTGATGGACCGGATGGCCGTGATACCTAACACAATGGCATAGACCAGCAAGATCGCCGTAGGAAAAACCCAAATGCTCATTTCGATGCTGTACGCATAGTCTTGCATCCAGTGATCTACCACGAGGTAGCTAAACAGGCTTCCGAAAAGGCCTGCCACCAGAATGAAAAACCATAGTTCCTGGTTCAGGACTCCTACAATTTGTGCAAGTGAAGCACCCAGAACTTTTCGCATCGTGAGTTCCTTGGCTCTAAGACCGATCAGGTAGATCATGAACCCGATCATCCCCAGCACGGACAAACCGATGGCAAGCACAGAAAAAGCGATGCTCATCCTTCCGGTCTGCCGTTCTTTTTGATAAAGTTGCTTCACGGAATCATCCATAAACTCATAGGACATCGGCAGGTTGGGATTAATCTCGTACCAATGTTTTTGGACCAGATTGACTACTTCTTGTAAGTTGTCAGAATTTGATTTGATCAGTATGTTGGTGTTGACAAACTGTGGATCAGGGCGTAGGGAGATGATTTGCGGCGTGATCTTCTCCTTCAATGTAAAAAAATGAAAGTCATTAAATACAGCAGAAACGGTTCGATCAAGTTCGTTTTCTGAACCCGGCCATAAGGTGATTTTTTTGCCGATGGGATTCTCGCTCCATCCGAAGCGGTCTACGAAGCTTTGATTCACCAACGAGACAATCTGACCATTCTGGGACTTTTGAAGCACCTCTTTGAATTGTCCCTGCAGGATCTCCATGTCCATCACCTCAAAGTAATCCTCATCAACCCCGTAGGACAGCAAGTTTTCAAAGGTTTCATCCGTACCTTCAACGGTGTAAGTAAGCGGTCGCATGCCATCGCCCATCATGGGACCAAATGCCACTCCGGTTATTTGTGGATAAGCCAAGAGTTTAGTTTTGAGTAGTTGGTAGTTAGAGAAATCACCAATATCATACGCATTACTTACTTTGATGACGCGGGTTGCGCTGAACCCCAGGTCTTTGTTGTCCAGGAATTGAATTTGCTGGTTCATAAACCATCCGGAGATTCCTAATGTAAAGAGTAGCAGAAATTGGAAAAGTACCAGCGCATTACGATAGTTATTTCCGCCGGAGATGTTCATGGCTGACTTATTTTTCATTAGCGCATTCACATCCATCTTCGATAGCTTTATGGCTGGAAACAAGACCGTAATGAAGCTGATCATCGCGAGAAAGCTGACCAAGCCAATGAAGTAGCGGGGGTCAGTGATGAGCTTGTTTTCCAATGCAACATCCATGAAGATGCTGAGGCCGGGAATTGCATAGCTAAACCCAATAAGTATGATGGGTAAGGAAAGCAAGGTCGTTGCGAAGGACTCTAGCAATAGGTTCTTGAAAACTCCTACCTGGGATTCTCCAAACACCTTGCGCACTCCGACCGCCCTTCCTTTTCCAAGAAATATGGCCAGCGATAGATTGACATAGTTCGTAATGGCGATAAGCAGGATCAAGGAACCAATGATGAGGAAAACACGAAGCTGTATCGGATCCCCTTTGCCACTGTTTCCAAACGCCGCATCAGATTTCAAATAGATATCCGGAACGGGAAGGAGCTTAACAGCAGATAATTCATGGAATTCATTGAATGCCACATCCATCTCCATGATTTTGGCCTCTAAGTCCTTCACATTGACATGATCTGCCAAACGGAGATAGGCATTCGTGTGAAAGTGCTCATTTTGGTACAGTTTGCTATTGGTAAGAATCAGGTCAAACTTGAAATGGGAGTCGGAGGGAAGGTCCTCGATGACACCCGTTACTTTCACAGGGATGGTATCTTGATAGTTGATGAACTCCCCAATCGGCGAGGCATTTCCGAAGAACTTTGTGGCGGTGGATTTGGTGAGTACCACCGATCCCGGATCCAGTAGGAGGGTGGCTCGATCCCCCTCAATCAGGTCAAAACCAAACACCCCAAAGAAGGCTGAGCCAGGGTTGGTTTGAATCAGATTATCGATCACCATTCGGGTATCTTGGAATTTAAAAAAGGCTTTGCGAGCATTGTTGACCATTACTTGCTCGATGACTTCCGGGTAATTGCCTGAATCCAGTTCCCGGGCATGTTCCATTCCCAAATTAGAAAACCACTGTTGTCCGTTGGTTCGTGCCTCCATTCGATAAATGGAGGATGCCTGCTCGTGAAAGTGATCGTAATGCGATTGATGATCAACGTAAACCAAGATTAGCAGTGCTGCAAGCAATCCAATGGATAGTCCCAGAATGTTGAGTATGTTCAAAATGGGGGTTCTGAGGAAATTACGAAAGCTTATGTTGAAGAGTAGTCGCATATCATTTTTTTTCAAGGATACGCGCAGGATGCATTTGGGTAGAATAATGTGGAGTTAAGCTCCCTTAATCAAGAGTTAAAAGAGTTAAAATAAAGTTAAAAACAGGCCAAGTATTGACTCGATTTCCAATTATCCGTTTATTACTCTGGTATATGAGACTATCCAACAAGGCCACTGTTTTTGTCATAGCCATTGCTACCATCGCGTTGATTGGTTTATCCATTCTGCAGATTGAGAATTTGAGATCATCGCTGGTTACGAACAAGCAAATCTTTCTTCAAAAAGTGGAGCTGGCTTCCAGCAAAATATCGAATGAATTTTTGTCAAACCCATATTATAGCGACATCCTAAGAAAAGCCAGCCATCATGTCGCTCAGACAGGCATGCTCAACGACCCCGAGTTGCATCAGATTATGAAAGGCGTCTTGGATCCAATCCTGATAGAGCTCGACATTGATATGCCGTATGAATATGCGGTATATCAGCACAAACGCTATGGGCAAGGCTTTGATTTTGTGATGGGTGACGATGGAGCAAGTCCGGTTTTCGAGCTGAAATATTGCGAAAACCCAAAAGAACGCGGACATGGATGGGCAAGCTTAACGTGTGGCAGCGGAGGGGATCTGCATTTAGCGTTGTTTTTTCCGGATCAGGATGCTTACGTTTTTGCACAGTCTAGTGGGGCTTTGTTGCTTTCCATTCTATTCATTGCGCTACTTATTGGGTCGTTTTGCTATACGTTGATCGTCATTAGCAAGCAGAAGCGCCTGTCTTCCATCAAAAACGATTTCATCAATAACCTCACGCACGAGTTCAAGACTCCCATTGCCTCCATCGCCTTAGCGACGAGTATGTTGAAAAATGAAAAACACAAGCCCGACAAGAACAGGCGTGCCAACTATTTGAACTTGATCGAATTAGAGAGCAAGCGGTTGGAGGGGCAAGTGGATAAAGTCCTGCAAATTGCTATGATCGACTCAGGAAATTTTACACTGGAGAAAGAAGAGTTGGATGTGCATGAAGTAATAAAACGTGTAGTTGACAGCATGAAGTTGGCTGTAAATAAGCGAAAGGGCACGATCTCCCTGAACTTACAATCAACAACCTCGACGGTGCTGGCAGATGGGACCCATCTGCTGAATATCATTTACAATCTCGTTGACAATGCGTTAAAGTACACAGTAGATGTCCCGGAAATCACGATCACAACGTCTGATCACCCGGAAGGTATTGAGATCTCAATTCGTGACAATGGCATTGGAATCGGGGAGGAAATTCAGCATTACATTTTTGATAAATTCTATCGGGCGGAATCAGGAAACATACAAAATGTGAAAGGTTTTGGCCTCGGCTTAAGCTACGTGAAGAAGATCATCGAAGAGCACAAGGGAAAGATACAGCTCCAAAGTAAACTGAATCAGGGAAGTGAATTTAAAATTTACTTTCCATTCGCATAATGGGAAAAATACTATTAGTTGAGGATGACGAAAGTTTCGGGTACATACTGAAGGAGTACCTCGCCCTGAATGACTTTGAAGTCACCTTGGCCAAAGACGGTGAGGAAGGCCTTCACCATTTTAAACAAAGCACTTTTGATTTATGCCTGCTGGATGTCATGATGCCTGTGAAGGATGGATTTACCTTAGCAAAAGAGTTAAGAGAACTCGATTCAGAAATTCCATTTATTTTCATTACTGCTAAGGCATTGAAAGTAGATAAGCTGAAAGGTTTTCGACTCGGCTGCGATGACTACATTGTAAAGCCGATTGACGAGGAAATCCTGATCGCACGCGTTAATGCACTGATCAACCGAGCACTTCATTCCACTTCCAGGTCTTTTTGTGAAAAATATACGATTGGAAACTATCAATTTGACAGCAAGAATTTATCCCTATCGGTCGGTGGTAAACATCACCGATTGACGGACAAGGAAGCCCATGTGCTTCGATTGCTGTGTGAGCATAAACATGCAGTGCTGGACCGGAACGTGGCATTGAAGGCAGTTTGGGGCAAGAGCGATTTCTTTAATCGCAAAAGCATGGATGTGTTTATCCACAAGCTTCGTCAATACCTGAAAGACGATCCAAGTGTAGAGATCATCAATGTCCGTGGAAAAGGGTTTATCCTACAGGATTAGTCATGGTCTGAGCAGGTCAACTCATAGTTGAAATCTCTCCCTACAAACTCGTTCCATTCTTCTTTTGTCAGATCCCGTGATAAATACGAACAGATCCTCGATGCCAGCTCTTCGTTCGCCACAGGCCAATGCCGAATATAATCATCACCTGACCCGGTAATGACACGCTTACCTGTGGGATCAAAACTGCCGGTCAGAACCCAGTCCTCATGATCGGACAAAATGATCGGGAGTTTTCTAGACTCACTTAAGAACCAGATTCTAGCCGTTCGATCTCTACTTGTGGTCAGTAGCTTGTTTCCATCAGGGCTGAAGTGGACATCTGTCACCGTGCTTTGATGCCCGGATATGATTCGAATTAGTTTTTTACCGGGGATATTCCATAAGATAACATCCCCACGTTCGCGCCCGATGGCCAGTATCTGCCCGTTTGGGCTGATGTCCAGGCTATGGATGGAAAAGGAACCCAACTCGTAGCCAAAATAGCTTTGTTCTTTCCATTCGCTGATGATGTCTTCAACGGGAGATTCTTTCACCTGATATGGCTTTTCCCAAGCCTCCAACACACCTTCCTCAGACGCTGCGTAGATGGTGCCACTGCTTGGATCTATCTTCACTTGATTGATCTTTAGTGCAGTTTTGCCTACGCTGTCGGCCTGTGAATTGAACCCTTTCATAATCAGGTCCCCTTCCCGTGTCACACTGAGGTACTTACGTTCTCCAGGTATGAAGGTGGCGGTTTGTACGCGCTCCGGATCTTCGAGAATGGCAATATCTCCTTTAAAATCCTTCGATGTCGGAACCAGTGCGAGTCCTTCCTGATAGAAAATGGCCATTAATACTTCTCCATCATCTGATATTTCAAGGGATTTGATGATCTTATCGGACTCATAAATAGTTTCCGGGATGTCTTTGGGTTGATTGATGTTCCACCTTAAGATTTTGCCGTCAGTGGAAGCGGAATAATAATAATTTGGGTCTTCTCCGAAGACTACTGAAGTCACTGCATTGGCATGAAAGCCAATTTGATTAAAGGCCAGTTTTCTTGCCGAATCGTAGCCGAGGAACTTATTGGCTTCGTACAATGCCTGATATACGTTGAGATGAGAAACGTAAGGATCCACATTCCCTTCTTTCCAAAAGTTGTAGGCTTGCCGAGCAATGAGTGCTTTCAGGTCGGTCAGATAACCGGGCATCACTAGCGATCGCTGGGACATCGACATCACCAGCTCTGTAACCTTTGGATCGTCTTTTTGAGTCTGCGCCCTTAATCCATGAGCAGTGGAGAATACGAGGAAGAGAAGGATCAGGTGGCGCATGGATCAAAAGTAACCAAATGTCAACATCATATCACTCCCATTTTCTTCATGATAAAGCTGGCGCTCTTATTTTGGCAAACGCCTTCACGTAGTTGGTAGTCGAACACAAGTTCGTCGTTCACGATTTCCACTTCGAATCGCTTATTGGTCAGAATGTCTGGATGCTCTGATGCGGTCTTGCAGACCTCCAGGTCGTGGGTGGCAATCCCTCCAATGGCATGCATCGCAGCCATCTTACGGATCACTTCGATCGTTCCATCGCGCTTGTCATCCGAATTGGTCCCACGTAAGATCTCGTCGAGTAAAACAAAGCAGGGACCACGTTCCAGCTCGTCCATGATGGCTTTCAGTCGTTTCACTTCAGCGTAGAAGTATGATTCACTATCCGTGAGGCTATCTGACAACCTCATGGAAACATGCACTGGTAGCGGATGAACATTCGCTTTGGTCGCAAAAACAGGGGCGCCAATCCCAGCCAGAATCATGTTCACTCCAATGGTCCGAAGAAAGGTACTTTTTCCCGACATGTTGGACCCCGTCAGGATAAAAAACCGATGGGTATTAAAGTTCACCGAATTGGTCACAGCAGTTTCTTTGGAGAGCAGTGGGTGTCCCAGATCCTCAAATTGAATCTGGTATTGTTCATTGATCTGAGGGTAAGTGAAAGATGGATTATTATATTGGTAATTTGCCAGGCTACTCAGTGATTCGAAGGTGCCAATGACCTCCAGCCACTGCTTGATTGTACCTGCATAGTTTCTGCGCCACTGGGAGAGGTGGTGGAGTACGTGCAAGTGAAAAAGTAGAGACCCATTAAGGATCGGACTTGCGAATACGTTGGCTACGTGCTCCATCCGTCCAAAGAGGAGTGCCAGGTGACGGATGGACTGACTGGCAGAACCATCTTGATGGAGCGGCTTCTGAAGTGATGTTAATAGTGGTGAAGCAAATTTGCGTTGTTCAATCTCATGTAACATGAAACTATATTGCCTGAGAATTTTCTCAATCTTAGTGGTGTCTACCAGTTCACTCTTGATTGAAACACCGTAGGCTCCCAGAATTCCCAGATTAACCAGGAACAAAAGCCCACTTACATTGCCAGCCAGACCCATGCCGGTGTTTAGATAGTACCCAAAACACAGAAGCGTGAGGGCTGGAAGAACAAACGATACGATTCTGACGATGCGACTGATTCGGACCGGTGGTTGTTGACTCCATGCGATCAAGTCCTTGACACTTTCTTCGCTATCGGGGTTCATCTGAGCTAAAGCCGAAAAAGAATGCCGCCATTCCAGGTCCGTAGCCAATTCTTTTATGGCTTCTTGCCTTGCAAGCACGTCCGCTCTGGGAAGCAGATGCAGTAAGGTCTCGGCAAGGATTCGCTTACCTGAAACCGTGGTGGTCCTATTTAGAAATTGGTAGAGCGAATGATCTCCAAAGAAGTCCAGGTCATAGGAAAAGGGATGGTCGTGAAGGGTAAATTCATGACCATTGTCAAAAACAGTGACCTTGCCATGGAGAAAGTCTACTTCCTTTTGGTTCACCCCCATTTTCTCCTGAATGAATCGCGCATGCCATCGAATCGTTTGGTGATATTTGACCATCAGCGCAAAGGCGGCAAGTGCGGCTCCACCCGCAATCAGCCAAATGAACTGACCGTGTTGGATCGTTTGATAAAATAGCAAAACAGCCGCCATCAGGCAAACCAGACGTAGCATGCTGATTTGCCGATCCTTGTTTGATAATTGGGAGGACGTTTGCTGGAGCTGCTCAAGTCGATGAAGGTATTCGTTCACAGGGTAGATTTAGTTCGCAAGAATATTAAAATCCTTTGACGAATGCTTCATCCATTAAGTTTTATCAGTTTCAGGGCTGAAGCTTGTCATAGGTGCCGGATGATCAGGTCATGACTTTTGTGCTAGCAAAGAAGGAACAGATGTCGAACCCAAAGATCTTGAGATTTATCATTTTATTGCTGCTGCTAATTGCCGGGCTTGCTGTTCTTGGTCAGGATAAACGGTCACCCATGATCTGGATGGAGGCAACACAAAAGACCGTATTCAACCCACAGTTTTCCACCACGCTCCTCTACCAGCGTAGAGTATTCGTCATGAAAGATCATACCTATCAACAGATCTTATGGGCTGGAGGAAATGTTCAACTAACCCCCAAAGTCACGTTGGGCGGTGGGTTGATTTACTTTGTCTATCACAGAAACATCGGCGAACGATTTGGGAACGTACCTGAGATCCGCCCCTTTCAATACGTCAACTTTCATCGTCAGGTGGGTGCAGTCAATTTGAGCTTGAGAACCATGGCTGAAGCACGATTTCTGAGCACCGTGGTGCACGATCAGGTAGAAATCGCAGATCGGTTCAACGTTAGGGTTCGTTTGAGACTGAAGGGTCACATCCCTCTGGGGAAGCAATTGCTCCTGGAAGTAAGCAATGAAGCCTTCTTCAATGGTCATTTCTTAAGTACTCACACCTTTGACCAAAACAGGTGGGTCAATCGACTGATTTATAAAAGAGGAAATTGGCAATTGCATGGGGGGGTTATGCATTGGTGGGTCAATGGTGCGCATGGGTGGCAGCATCGACCAACTGCACTCATT
This sequence comes from uncultured Roseivirgaceae bacterium, assembly GCA_964591785.1. Taxonomy (GTDB): domain Bacteria; phylum Bacteroidota; class Bacteroidia; order Cytophagales; family Cyclobacteriaceae; genus Ekhidna. Next base: position 7,715 of record CAZQDI010000065.1, on the reverse strand, counting down.
GGACTGAATTATTCCTATTCCAGACTTTGAGTTAGTTAAAGTTGTTTTAGGATCTCGTTCTTCCCTTCGATGCCTTTGTCGATGGCTTCTTTGACGGCTTTATGGGTCTCGATGCTAATTTCACCAGCAGCTTCTACCGCCGCAATGATGGCATTTTTTGTCGCAACTACGGTATCTCCACCCACTTGCTTTACCCCATTTACAGCCCCTTTGATGGACTCCACTGCGACAGAACCGATGTCTAGTCCAAGGTCCTTTGCCGAGTGTACCGCTTGCCTTACCGAACCCTGCACTGCATCCTTTTGCGCTACACCGCTTTCCATGGCACCCTGAACCGCCCCGTTTACGATGCCTTTGACAAGGTCAATGACGCTTTTACCGATATTCGTGATTCCTTCGAAGGCTCCCTGGATGATAGAGGTGGGTACCTGCACTCCTTTGATTACCAAGTCCTTGGTGCCTTGAATGGTGTTGAGTGATAAGTCTTTGACTGTTTCTACCAGGGTACTGCCGAGGTCTGCACTTCCCTCAATGGCACCCTTTAGTCCACCTTTAATCCCATTGACAATTGAATTGATAATCCTCGCCATACACTTTTTTTGTGTTAAAATAGCCAAAGAGAAAGCATTTTGAAAGCACTTCACCCAGTCGGTTCAGTTCTTTGGCCCAGGGGTCAGAGGCACTTGGGGGATCGGCGTACCGTGCGACCCATCTTTGCAACACATGGGGAGGTTTTCATAGGCCATCGGATTGCGAGCCAGTGTATCCGCATGATATCCAACCATGGTGATCCGTTCTCTCAGTGTTTGAGGATCCGTTTTTTTGGGGTTGTACACGATGGTCATCACCTTGTCATCAAGATTGAGGGTAGCTTCCTTTACACCCTTTTCAAACGCCAGGTCCTTTTCCAAGGCATATTGACACATGGTGCAGATTGCAGACGTTTGAATTTCGATTTGAAACCCATTTTCCATTTCAATGGGCTGCTTTTGAGCTTTGGTGAACGAAACAGATGCCAACAAGCCTAAGAAGCAAATGATTTGTGTTTTCAATGGTAAAAGGTTCATTTAATTAATTCTTTATTTTGTATCTAAATCCTACATAAGCCATTCGGCCAGCGATTGGTGCCCAGACGATTGATGCATCAAAATTATTGCCAAAGGGATTTTCAGCATCTATGATCGGGTTGCCTTGTGTAAATCCAAGCACGTTTTCGGAACCGATGTAGATGCTGCCCCATCGGTAGCCCCTGCTTATTTGTGCGTTGAGCAACACGTAATCCGGGGTTTCGCGAGGCCGTTGCAATTCGGTTGGCTTATCTGAGGTATTGGGCAACCTCCTTGCGCCAAACCAATTGAGTGTCGCATCTACTTTCCAACGATCAAACCGGGTAGCATAGCTTCCATTGATAAAGAAACGGTTTTTTGCATTAAAAGGAACCTGTCTCAGGGAGCCGTTGATGGTCGAACGCACATCATAGTATTTGTAGGCTGCTTTACCACTCAATCGGTCGGAGAATTGATAGCTGGTTTCCACCTGAAAACTATGGGCATACGATGATCCTCTTAGATTATAGATGCGAAGCTCACGGGAAGAGGCATCCATGTCATAGATCAGCTGGTTTTCAAATGTGGTATAGAAGTAGTCAATGATCAAGTTCAGTTTCTTGTCCTGCACATTAATGGCTGTGACAAGACTTCCTCCCATGTTCCAGGACACTTCGGGTTCCGGGGTTTCTTCCACCACCAACCTTCGGGAAGAAACCAGGATATTCGTGTTTTCAACCAATGCATTGGGGGTTCGATACCCTCTACCGATGGCGGCTCTTAAGGTAGTATGATCGCTGAGTTGGTAGCGACTGTGCAGCCTGGGTGTAAAATAAGTTCCATAGAGGTTGTGGAAGTCGGTCCGTGCACCAAGCAGCAGTGTGAATCGGTCTTTTGGCGTGAAAGTATATTCATAGTAGAGTCCCGGAACCACTTCTCTACGGGCGAAAGTGGAATCTGCATATAGCTCATCAAAATCGTCGTAAAGAATGCTTACGCCAGTTTTATACTGATGAAAGGAATTTCCGATGATGTTTTGAAAAATCACGTTTCCATACAGTGTGGTTTCTTTGCCCGAATAGTTGGTTCGGCCAAAACCACTCTCGATGTCAAGATAGGAAGCGGAATAAATGAACCCCCATCCTTTATAAGGTTTATGTGGGAAGAGCAGGCCCGTTTTACCAAAGACCTCCATTCGGGTCGTATTGTTGATAAAGCCATATTCTTGTGCACTGAGGTTATTGTCTCCGAATCCGAATCCAACCTGACCGCCTGCCTTTTCATCCCGCATCACATTCAATCCAATTTGGGTCATGAACTTATCGCCTGCGTACTTGTACCTGTTCATCGCATTGATCTGTCGGCTTTTCGGAAGATCCAGGAACCCATCGTCGTTTTGATCAATTTCGGAATTCAGGTAGTTGGTGTGGAGAAGTAATCCGCCAGACCATTTGTCGTTCAGTTTTTGTGCGTGGTTGATGTTCAGCTCAGCTCGGCCAAAAGAATTTAGATACCCGTTGACGTAAAGCTTTTCACTGTTTTCGGGTTTTTTTAGCTCCACATTAATTTGACCTGTCATGGATTCATAGCCGTTGACCACGGTTCCCGCCCCCTTGCCGACATCAATGGATTGGATCCAGGTCCCGGGAACAAATCCAAGCCCATACAGTCCGGAGAGTCCTCGAACATTCGGTACATTTTCCCGATTGATCTGCACGTAGCTTCCATCCAATCCGAGCATCTTAATGGTCTTGGCCCCGGTGATGGCATCTGAAAACGAGACATCAACAGATGCATTGGTCTCGAAACTTTCAGATAGATTGCAACATGCTGCTTTGGTCAGTTCGGCCTCAGTAATCACTTCAGAATGCCTGGATTGTAGGTTGTCGATAAAAGTGCTACTGGCACTGATCACTACCTCTTCCAGTTCTGAAGTGTTTTCTTCAAGCATGATATGCATCGGCTGATCGAGCTTCGCCATCAGCGTATCTGAAAGAAATCCGGAAAAGGAAACGATGATTTGATTGCTGCTGTCTTGCAATTTCAGGCTAAAGCGCCCGAAAGCATCGGTTACGACGCCGTTGGTACTCGCTGATTCAAGCACCGTTGCCCCGACGAGTGGTTGATGGGATTCGTCAGCCACCATTCCTGTAACGGTCTGGGCTGTGCTTGCAAAGAAAAGTAGGATAAAAAAGAAGAAGGATAAAATGTATTTCATGGTGTATAGTCAAAACGGAAAAAGAGATCTGAACTTGATCATCGGGTTTCAATAACCCTTCTATACACTGAAATCAGATAAGATATACCGAATAAGCGGACTGAAAATCAATATCCGGAGTAGGAGGAGAGGTGGCAGTGAGCCGAAATTGAGTCCGGTTGACGTGTGGGGTTGAATCTTTGGGCAGCCATTCAATGGTCGAAACCAGAAATAAGGTGGGTTGACCGTCAAAGTCGAAGGAAACCTGCGTAACCTCCTCCACCTTTAGCAAGGTTTCCACATCCTCGCAGCACGGCATTTGTTCTCCTTCCGGGTTATCTGCGCAACCTTTGGCATGCTCAAATACGGCCACAGATTTCAAACGCCCCAGGCAATAATGCTTGCTGAGCATGATCCCAGAAGTTGCCAGCAACAAGGTGATTGCCAGAAACAGATTCATTATGGATTTAATCCACTTCACGATGCAAAGATACGTAATTCATTGCCAAGGGTTCAGTGACAGGCTTGGTTGAACTTCTTAAGTCTATAGTAGTTGTACGGGAGCGGCACCAGGAATCCTACAATTAGGGCGGGAATGAGGGCGAGCCAGTACACTGGATCGTCAAAGGCCGCTTGTCCTCCTGTAATCATAAAATCGGTGCCAGTCATAGCAATCTCCATGGCGACCATTGATAGAAATGACATTCCGAAGGCCGTTTTGAATGCCAGAAGCCAGGTAAAATGTTCTCTTGATTTTAGAATAACCGTTTCTAATAGAATCGAAGTACATAGTCCAGCAATAATGGCAAGCGTCATTTGAAGCGTCAGGGGAGTAGCAGGGTAATAGGCTTGCAAGAAAAAGACCATTCCAAAATCTCCAATGGAGCAACCGATCAGACAATTCAGGGTGTTAAAGGACGCTCTTTTCCATTTCAAGGAATCAAACCAGAATCGTTCCGAAGCTTTCAGTTCATATCCCTCCAATTGAAGAAGTTGATGAACTCCCGCCGGATCAATCTCTCCCTGAATGGTCAAAGAGACGGTACTACCCAGATTTGCAGACCAGTTGCTGATCCTCACATCCCGATCGAGGTGTGGCTTTATCTTATTGACGCAACCCTGGCAATGAAGCGTGGTTTCATATGTTTTTGCCTCCATATGGGATGTAACATCAACCCCGAAGCTGAAGTTTCATGGATCTCAATTGTGTATTTGTACAACAAATAATTTATCTTGTACGTTTGTACAACAAATAGCATTATGAAAGGTGAAAACATCGGAGAGTTGGAGGAGCTCGTCCTGTTAACCGTCGGATCATTGGAGGCTGAAGCGTATGCCGTATTGATTCTAGAGGAGATACGCACACATGCCAAACGTAAGATGGATGTTACTGCGATTCATTCGGTGCTTCGGAGGTTAGAAAAAAAGGGACTGGTTAGCTCTGAAATGGGAGGTGCCTCGAAAGAGCGAGGAGGACGTCGAAAACGATTTTTTACCTTGACCAGAGCTGGAAGGCGTGTTTTGGATGAGACGATGGAACTGCGTTCAATGCTCTATCAGCGATTACCAAAACTCTCTTTTTCAATCCAGCGATGAAGCAACCGCCAAAATGGGCTGATCGATTTTTAGAATGGTACTGTGACCCTCACCTCTTAGAGGACCTTCAAGGTGATCTTTACGAAATCTATAAAGAGCAAAGTCAGCGGAGTACCAGAAAAGCTAACCTGCTCTATTACTGGCTGGTACTCAGGTCCCTTCGATGGTCTGCTGTCAGAAAAAACAAAACACTCAAAAACTCAGGATTTATGATTACGAAAAACAATTTTAAAATTGCCGGAAGGGTCCTCTGGCGAGACAAACTCAATACGGCCATTAATCTCATTGGCTTGACCATCGGGATCACCTGCTTTCTGCTGCTAAGTCTTTATGTGCGTCAGGAGGTTAGTTATGATCAATTCCACACGCAAAAGGATCGGATTTACCGCCTTATCCTTCGAGAAGACTATGGAGATGGGCGCACGTTTCATAACTCAACAGTACCGCTTCGTTTCGAATCGATGATGGAACAGAATTTTCCTGAAGTGGAGCGAGCGGTGCAATTTATCAGTCGTTCGCATTTGGTCGGAAGAGGGGAGAAGCGAATCAACGAACCCATTGGGATCATCAGCCCTGATTTTTTCACTGTGTTTGACTTTGAGCTCATCTCTGGAGAAAAGGACCATGTATTCCCTTCGGGGAAAAGTGGGGCGCTGCTTTCACGCAGCTACAGCATCAAGTATTTTGCGGATGAGGACCCTATTGGTAGGATTCTTTCCATTCAAATTAATGATGAAATCAGGGACTTTATTGTGGACGGAGTCTTTGCAGATATTCCGAAAGAATCGAGCGTGCAATTTGACATTGCATTATCCGATGAATTAAATCGTGACCTTTATTCTGAGCGGGCCTTTACAGCCTGGTTTAACATCATTCCTGAAACCTATGTGCTGCTGAAAGAAGGAGAGGACGTGCAAGCCGTACAGGGTAAAATGCAGGATGTGGTGTTGGGGCAAATGGGTGACGCACAGGTTGCTGGGGGAGCGATCGAGCGGGATCAATACAACATCGACTTACAGCCATTGACAGATATTCATCTCAATCCTCAAATCCCGTTAGGCTATGCTCCGGTAGGTAACCCTGAGTATGTTGCGATTCTCGGCATTATTGGGCTCCTCGTGATCACGATCGCGTGCATCAACTATGCCACTCTTTCAATTGGCCAATCCCTCAAAAGGGCGAGGGAAGTTGGAGTTCGGAAGGTGTTGGGTGCTTTTGGGAGCCATCTACGTTCACAGTACCTGATCGAAGGTATTCTGGTCACCTTAATTGCCATGTTGATTGGTGTGTTATTGACTTATTTGTTGGTGCCAACATTCAACTTTCTTACCGGTACGGATCTCGAACTCGGCTTTGAATGGTGGTACCCGCTGCTTTTTGTCGGCATAGCAATTGGCATCGGCATTGCATCCAGTTTGTATCCTGCTTTTGTCCATGCGCGTTTTAAGGCCATCTCCGTATTGCATGGAGGTGCCAATTCAGTCGAAAAGGTAAAGGCTCGAAAAGGGATGGTTGTGTTGCAGTTTGTCATCACCGTTTTTTTGATTAGTACTTCCCTTCTGATCAAAAAGCAAGTCACTTACCTTCAGGAAAAGGACCTGGGAGTTAACTACGATGCGGTGATTTCAGTAGACCTGTTTCCAGATCCGTCAGCCCAACGAATCACTGATGTGACGACCAGTGCGATGGCAAATGGTGAACTGCTAAAGGCCAAATTGCTCAGACATGCTGAAATCACGGAGGTGGGGATGGGTAGTCATGTGTTCGGAAACAATGGCTGGGCTCATTATGGATTTAATGACAGCGATGATAATTTTAAACGCTTTCGACTATTGGTAGCTGATCCCGAGTACTTGACACTCTTTGACATCAATCCGGTGCAAGGTCGATTGTTTGAAAAAGGTAACACTGCTGATGAACGGCAGGGCGTCTTACTCAATCCGGCCGCAGTGGACCTACTGGGCTTGGCGAATCCTGTAGGAAGCCAGTTGCCCAATAATGAGTTTGGAGACCATCAAATCCTAGGAGTAACGGAGGATTTCCATTTTTCATCATTGCATAGCACCATTGAGCCCCTGGTAATTGTGCAGAATCCGTTGCCCATCCTGATGGGGATTTCAGATCTGGATATCAATGATTCTTTTGTCCCGAAATTGGTATTCAGGTATCAGGGACCTGATCTTCGGATGGCAACCAAACTGTTGCAAGAAGACTGGGAAACTACTTTTCCAAATGAAAGTTGGAATTACGAGTTTGTGGATCAACAAATAAGGTCGCAATATGAAAATGAAGCTCGGATGAATAAATTGATTTCCGTGGCGACCCTCATTTCGATTGTGATCGCTTCACTCGGGCTGCTTGGGTTATCGCTTTTGGTGATGAACAGTAAGGTGAAAGAAATTGGTATTCGAAAGGTGATGGGTGCCACCAACGTCTCACTATTTAGGCTGCTGGTCAAGGGCTTTTCATTGCAGATCCTGATAGCTATTATTCTTTCAGTGCCGCTTACGGTCTTTTTGATGGATCGGTGGTTGGATAATTTTGCCTACCGTACCTCCATTAGCGTGGATCTATTCATCGTCAGTGGGGTAGTGGCAGGAGGAATCGCAACCATGGTAATTGCGTTTCATACGCTTCGTGCTGCCAGGATCAACCCTGTTGAGTCACTTCGGAATGAATGAACATAAAAAAGCCGCTATGAAGGTAGCGGCTTAGTTTCTCTATTGGTGACAGCTTAGTTTATCCGATCAATACGGTTACCAGGGTCAATGATAAAACTAAGCCTGTTGCACAGATTGCTAAGCTTCTGTTTAAAAGTCTCTTTTGTTTGCTGGATAGTGTTAGAAGTGTCATGTCTTTCTCTGTTTTTTTACTAA
>CAZQDI010000064.1:0-20681 GCA_964591785.1 uncultured Roseivirgaceae bacterium | reverse complement strand
CATGAGCAAGAATTACGAAATTGATAACATAGATCTCAAAATTCTGAACATTCTATCGGAAGATGCCAAGATGCCTTATACTGAAGTTGCTAAAAAAGTGTTTGTTTCTGGTGGAACCGTGCATGTAAGAATGAAAAAGTTAGAAGAAATGGGTGTAGTAAAAGGCACTACATTGAAAATAGACTATGGCAAACTCGGTTATGACATCACATGCTTTTTAGGTATTTATCTTGAAAAAAGCTCCCTATATGACGAAGTGGTTTCTAAACTGAAAGAAATTAGTGAAATCGCTACGATCAGGTACACGACTGGCAACTACAACATATTTTGCAAAATCTACTGTAAAGACACTCAACATTTGAGAGATGTCCTGCACGATAAGATTCAGAAAGTTGACGGGATAGAAAGCACAGAAACATTCATTTCGCTCGAAGAAAGTGTAAACAAACACTTGATTTTTCAATAAAAAGAAGAACTCTTCAGGTATTAGGAAACCTTATCAGAAGTAATTTGTTCTTATTTAGAATTGGTTTAGATAAGATGTAAATTTGAGTTTCTGAAATAAACAACCTGAATGAGTACTGACGAACAAATATTAGAGGAGTTTACCTCAAAAGAATACGAGCATGGCTGGTCGGTTGATTTTGAAGCTGACGAAGCTCCGTTCGGAATCAATGAAGATATCATCCGATTTATTTCTTCCAAAAAAGAAGAACCTCAATGGCTATTAGACTGGAGACTAGCCGCATTTAGGGTTTGGCAGAAAATGGCGGAGCCAAAATGGGCAAATGTCGACTATCCTCAAATTGATTACCAGTCAATAAAATACTATTCTGCACCCAAGCAAGACAAGAAGCCTAAAAGTCTTGACGAAGTCGACCCTGAATTACTAAAGACCTTCGAAAGACTTGGAATATCCCTACAGGAGCAAAAGAGACTTACAGGTGTAGCCGTTGATGCCGTAATTGATTCTGTTTCCGTGGCTACCACATTCAAAGAGAAGCTCTCTGAATTGGGAGTTATTTTCTGTTCATTTAGTGAGGCAGTTCAGGAGCACCCTGAGTTGGTTAAGAAGTACCTTGGTTCTGTAGTGCCGGCTGGCGATAATTACTTTGCAGCATTAAACTCGGCTGTTTTCTCTGACGGATCCTTTTGCTATATTCCCAAGGGAGTTCGGTGCCCTATGGAGTTATCGACCTATTTCAGAATCAATGCAGCAAACACCGGACAATTTGAGCGGACCTTGATTGTAGCTGACGACGACAGCTATGTAAGTTATCTGGAAGGGTGTACTGCTCCAATGAGAGACGAAAATCAACTTCACGCTGCTGTAGTCGAAATCTATGCGGCTAAGAATGCCGAAGTCAAATATTCCACTGTACAAAACTGGTATCCTGGCGATAAGAATGGTAAGGGAGGCATTTACAACTTTGTAACCAAGAGAGGCATTTGTGCTGGAGATCATGCAAAGATCTCATGGACGCAAGTTGAAACTGGCTCAGCTGTGACATGGAAATACCCATCATGCATTCTCAAAGGCAATCACTCCGTAGGTGAATTCTATTCAGTGGCGGTCACGAACAACTATCAACAGGCTGACACTGGAACCAAAATGGTCCACATTGGAAAAAATACCCGTTCAAGAATTGTCTCTAAAGGGATATCTGCTGGTAAATCTCAGAACAGCTACAGAGGTCAGGTAGAGGTGATGAAAAGGGCGGAAAACGCTAGGAACTTTTCCCAATGTGATTCGCTCCTTATGGGAGATCAATGCGGGGCACACACCTTCCCATACATTGACATAAATAACAAGTCAGCTCAAATTGAGCACGAGGCAACCACCTCCAAAATCGGCGAAGATCAAATATTCTATTGCCAACAGAGAGGAATTGATGAAGAGTCAGCGGTAGCTCTTATTGTCAATGGGTTTGCAAAAGAAGTAATGAATAAGCTGCCAATGGAGTTTGCGGTGGAAGCTCAAAAACTACTAGCACTGACCCTAGAAGGTAGCGTTGGATAATAAAATAACTTAGGATAATGATCAGTATTAGAAACTTACACGCCTCCATTGAGGATAAAGAAATACTTAAGGGAATAAATTTAGAAGTAAAAGCCGGGGAAGTACATGCTATTATGGGCCCCAACGGCTCTGGCAAAAGTACCTTAGCATCCGTGCTTGCCGGTAAAGAGGATTACGAGGTCAGTGAAGGGTCCGTTGATTACCTCGGAGACGATCTTTTAGAACTCAGTGCTGAAGAAAGAGCTCAAAAAGGCATTTTCCTTGCCTTTCAGTATCCTGTGGAAATTCCGGGAGTATCAACTACCAATTTCTTAAAGACGGCTCTTAATCAAGTAAGGGAATCAAGAGGAGAGAAAGCTTTGGACGCGGTGAATTTCCTTAAGCTCATGAAAGAGAAAATGAAACTGGTTGATATTGATCAGTCTCTTCTGAGCAGATCCTTAAATGAAGGTTTTTCAGGAGGTGAGAAGAAAAGAAATGAAATCTTTCAAATGGCAATGCTTGAACCCAAGTTGTCTATTCTGGATGAAACCGATTCTGGATTAGATATTGATGCATTGAAGATTGTCGCTGATGGCGTAAATACATTAAGATCAGAGCACACTGCAACGATAGTAGTTACGCACTACCAAAGGCTACTGGATTACATTGTCCCCGATTTCGTACATGTACTTTACAATGGAAGAATCGTGAAATCAGGTGATAAAACACTCGCCCTTGAACTAGAGAATAAGGGGTATGATTGGATTAAGGAAGATTTAGCATTGGCATGATTCAAGATTCAACTATACTAACCTCTTTGGCAAGTAAGGTTTCTTCGTCAAAGGCTTGGGAAACGCTAAGCTCAATTGGCATGCCTCATAGAAAGTCCGAGTCTTACAAGTTCACTCCAATTACTTCCATACTTGAGAAGAATATTGATTGGGAATACGAAAGCAATGTCACCTTTGATAGAAGTTTGTTTTACAAAGAAGAAGGGAGTCATCTGGTTTTTGTAAATGGAGAATTCCAAGAGGATCTTTCAGACATCCAATCAGACCTCGAGTTTTCGATCAATGAACCAACCGAAGGGAAGCATGATCCATTTAGTCTGCTAAATGAGGCCATGGCTAGCCATGAAGTAGCCCTCAAGTCTGGCACGCGTTTACCTGTGTTTATTTATCATGTTAATGGAAATGGCATTTCGAATCCCCGAATAAAGGTAAAAGTCCAGTCAGGGCACACCATGAAAGTATTTGAAAAGCTGACTTCCGCTCAAGGCACCAATACATTTAATAACTCTTACATTGAATATGAAGTAGAGAAAAATGGATTTGCCTACCATACGAAAGTTCAGAACTACCACGAGAGCACTTTTAGTCATGAAACCATCCTCTCAAAAGTTGCAAGGGATAGTCATTTCTATAGCAACACATTTTCCTTTGAAGGAGCAATGATTAGGAACAACCTTACTATTAACCTGGAAGATGAAAATTGCGAAGGTCATATGTACGGAATATTTCTTCTTGATAAGAAGTCTCACGTTGACAATAACACTTCTGTAGATCATCTTAAGCCAAATTCGTTTAGCAATGAACTTTACAAGGGAATACTGGATGAAAAATCGACAGGCGTATTTAATGGTAAGATCTATGTAAGACAGGATGCTCAAAAAACCAATGCATTTCAGTCTAACAATAATATTCTACTCTCTGATGATGCGACATTGCATACCAAACCTCAGCTGGAAATTTGGGCAGATGATGTTAAATGTTCACATGGTTGTACATCAGGTCAGTTAGACGAAGATGCCATCTTCTACTTGAGAGCTAGGGGAATCAACGAGAAAAATGCCAAGGCCATGCTGCTGAACGCATTTGCGACCGAGGCAATGAGTCACATACAGAACGAGTCTGTATTTAATGAGGTGAAACACCTTATTGATCAAAAGCTGACTTAATGGAGGCACTAACTTCTGCAATCATCGATATCCAAGAAATTAGATCAAGATTTCCAATTCTTGAACAAGAGGTAAATGGAAGGCCACTTATTTATTTTGATAATGCAGCTTCTTCGCAAACAGTAGATTCAGCGGTAAGATCTATTGTCGGCTTCTATGAGCATGATCATGCCAACATTCACCGTGGCATACATACACTTGCAGAGCGCTCTACCAAAGCTTTTGAAATCACTCGTGAGCATGTACACAGATTCATCAATAGCGCCGAGAAGGAGGAGATAATATTCACGAAAGGAACGACAGACAGTATCAACTTAGTTGCCCACTCATGGGGCTCAAAAAATCTGAGCGCAGGTGATGAAATTATTCTTTCGCAACTGGAGCACCATTCAAATATTGTTCCCTGGCAGATCATCGCTGCTGAGAAAGGTGTTAAGATCCGAGTGATTCCGGTCAACGATAAAGGGGAACTCATCTTGGATGATTTCGAAAAATTACTCAGCAGTAAAACAAAAATGGTTTCTGTGAATTACATTTCTAATTCACTCGGGACTGTCAATCCGGTTCAGGCAATCGTTGAGTTAGCTAATGAAAATGGCTCAATCACCATGATTGATGCAGCCCAAGCAGCTCCACATCTTAAAATCGATGTAAGGAAATTGAATTGCGATTTTTTGGCATTTTCAAGCCACAAAATGTACGGTCCAACGGGGGTGGGTGTGCTTTATGGGAAAAGAGCTCTACTGGAATCTATCCCACCGTATCAGGGTGGAGGTGAAATGATAAAGGATGTTTCATTTACTGGAACTACCTACAATGATATCCCTTACAAATTCGAAGCGGGCACTCCTAACATTGGAGATGTGATTGCCTTCGACCAGGCAATTCACTTTATTGAAGATCTTGGACATGACGCAATTGCTGCTCACGAGCAGGGACTGCTCAACTATGCTACTGAAAAGCTTAACCAAATAGATGGCTATGTTGGCGTTGGGACTGCTGGCAAGAAAGCCAGTGTGATTTCCTTCCTTATTGATGGAATACATCCGTACGATTTAGGCCAATTCCTTGATATAAAGGGAATTGCTGTTCGTACGGGGCATCATTGCACTCAGCCTTTGATGGAACATTTTGGAATAGATGGAACTGTCAGAGCCTCTTTTTCAGTTTACAATACCAAAGAAGAAGTTGATATTTTTTGCGAATCCTTACAGCAAATTGTCAATAGATTTAGGTAATGAATGAGATCAAAAAGCGTCAGGAAGAGATCATAGAAGAATTTTCGATGTTGGATGGAGACATGGAAATGGCACTCAATTACGTGATGGATTTAGGAGCTGAATTGGTTCCTCTTCCTGAGGGAGAAAGGATTGAACAGAATATTGTGAAGGGGTGTCAATCGAAAGTTTGGCTCGTGGCCGCTATGGAGGATGGACGAATTCAGTATAAAGCAGACTCAAACACGGCCATTACAAAAGGCCTTGTAAGTTTGCTTGTGCGGGTATTGGATCAATCAAGTCCTGCTGATGTAATTAATGCAGAAATTTATTTCCCTACGCAGATCGGGATGGACCGGTTCATTGGCACACAGCGATCCAATGGATTTGCTGCCATGGTCAAACAAATGAAGCTATTTGCAATTGCCTTTTCAGCTAAAAAAGAAGAATTATGAGTACGTCCGAAAATGATATTTTAGCGCTCAAGGAAGATATTATTAGGGCCATAAAGAATGTTTTTGATCCTGAAATACCTGTAGATGTTTACGAGTTAGGGCTGATTTACGAAATCAATATTCTTCCTGTAAACAATGTGGAAATCATCATGACCTTAACATCACCATCATGCCCTGCCGCTGAGAGCATTCCAAGTGAAGTAGAGGCAAATGTGCGGGCAGTCAATGGAGTAAATGAAGTAAATATAGAATTGACCTTTGATCCACCTTATGCGACAGATATGATGTCTGAAGAAGCGAAGCTGGAACTGGGTTTTATGTAAAACGATAAATAAAAGCAATAGATATGTATCCAGCAGAATTAGTAGCTCCTATGAAGGCGCAGTTGACCCAAAATGGTTTCGAAGAATTAACTACAGCAGCTGCTGTAGATGGGCATTTAACAGACCATCAAGGTACTTCACTAATGGTGATTAACTCGGTATGCGGCTGTGCAGCCGGTACTTGCAGACCAGGTGTCATAATGTCTCTACAAAAATCAGAAAAGCACCCTGATAAGTTGACAACAGTGTTTGCAGGATTTGATATGGAGGCGACTCAGAAAGCGCGAGAATATACACTACCTTTTCCTCCTTCGTCACCTTCAATAGCTCTCTTTAAAAACGGCGAGCTTGTGCATATGGTCGAAAGACACCATATAGAAGGAAGATCTGCAGAAATGATTTCAGATCATCTAGAACAGGTCTACGAAGAGTTTTGTTAACAAAAAAGGCTGTCTGCGACAGCCTTTTTTTATATCCTTTTTATAGCTGTTTACTTTCCCAACTTAAACAAACTGTATCCAATAGATAGTTGAAATGTCCTATTTCTAATGGCATCACCTTGCCCCTCATTAATATCAGACAAACCTAGCACATACCTTGCATTAAATTGTAAACCGAAAGGAGCATCCCAGCCAGCGCCCAAAGCTGCACTTAAATCAGAATCTTTAAGTGAATCTGAAAAGTCCATACCATCAGCTGTAGTAGCATCCGAATTCATAAGTATGCCGAATTGAGGTCCTGCCTGAAAGTTTAGTCCAAGTGGCAGGTACAATTTCAACATAACAGGAATATTCACGTAATTGAGGTCCAATTCGCCTAACCCTGATAAATCATTTCCCTGTTTTGACCATAGAATTTCAGGCTGCACACCAATATTTGCAATCTTAACCAGGCCATATGCGCCGCCATGAAATGCTGTAATTGACTCCGCATTGTCTATGTCAGTATTTGCAAAGTTTGCACCAGCTTTCAAACCTAATTCGACTTTTGCCTGACTGTAGGTAATGCAAACCATGAATCCCATTGTAAGTGTCAGTAAGATCTTTTTCATTCTATTTGAGTTTATATATTTTAATAGTTAGTCTACTTTGTACTTCAGTACACCTAAAAACGCATAAAAAAAAGGGTGCAATTACCTTGCACCCCTTCAAGTTTCATAATTTGGATTAGATTGAAATTCCGATAAATGACTTAAATGCTAATCCCTTAAGCCCATTCGGGACATGTGAGTACTTGAGTTTTTCCCTAATTGCTGCTAAAGCAATTATTGCCAAGAAAAATCCAGTACCGGACCCAAAACCAAAGGCGGTTGCTTCCACAATGGTGTAATCCCTTTGCACCATAAATAGCGATGAACCTAGAATAGCACAGTTTACCGCAATCAACGGTAGAAATATCCCCAAAGAACCATAGAGCGAGGGCGAGAACTTCTCAATCACCATTTCAACCAATTGGACCATTGCCGCAATCACAGCAATGAAAATAATAAACTGAAGAAAAGTGAGATCGATTGAGGCAAAATCAGCACCAAGCCATGCAAGAGATCCTTCCTTGAGTACATTTTCCTGAATCAACCAATTAATTGGCACTGTGATCGTCAAAACGAAAATAACTGCCATTCCCAATCCAAAGGCAGTCTTTACTTTTTTGGAAACTGCCAAGAATGAGCACATTCCTAAAAAGTAGGCAAAAACCATGTTATCAATGAATATTGATTTGATCGCTATGTTTATTGCATCCATAATAGTTCTTAATTAGTGTTCTACGTACCCGTTCTTAGTTCTTTGAATCCAGATAATAATTCCAAGTATGACAAAAGCTCCGATGGAATCCACAAACAGTCCGTTGGTCTGAAGTGTCGTGCCAAACAGACTTCCCAAATTGCCATAGACGTCAAATTCCAGAGGAGTTCCAATAAATATTGTTCCACCTCCAAGCAGTTCTCTGAAGAAGGCAACTACCAGAATGATCCAAGCGTAACCAAAACCACTACCAAATCCATCTAAAATAGAGTCATAGGGCTTATTTGCCATAGCGAATGCTTCCAACCTTCCCATGACAATACAGTTTGTAATGATCAGTCCAACATAAGCACCTAACACTTTGTACATGTCGTAGCTGTAGGCTTTTAGCACCTCACTCACCAAGGTCACCAATGTTGCAATAATTGCTAATTGGACTATGATTCTGATCCTGTTGGGGATCAGTTTTCTCATCAATGAAGTGATAAGATTCGAGAAAACGATCACAAAGATTACCGCGATAGACATAATCATTGTCGGCTTAAATTGCACGGTCACAGCTAAAGCTGAACAAATTCCCAAAACTTGTATCGTTATGGGATTGTCATCATTCAATGGATCGGAGACAATTCTTTTTCTTCGTTTGGAAAATAATGGTTCAGCTGGTTCCTTCTGCTGAACTACAACTTCCTGGGATACTTCTGCAACATCTGAGCTCATAGACTAGCTGTTTTTTGAGATTTAGTTTTTTCAATAAATGCCAGGTAATAGGCGAGATAATCTTCAAGCATCGAATTCACTCCTTTGCCTGTAATGGTTGCTCCGGACATTCCATCCACTTGATGGTTATCCAAACCAGAATTCCCTTCACCCTTCAACATCTTAATGCTAACAAGATCACCTTGCTCATTAAATATTTTTTTCCCAACATATCTCTGTTGGACATTCGCCTCTGTAATTCTAGCCCCCAAACCAGGGGTTTCACCTTTATGATCAAATGCAATCCCTTGCACAGTGTTTAGGTCATTCTCCAAAGCGATGTATCCTGAAATCCAATCCCAAAGACCGGAGCCAAATGTTGGGAAAATGTAAGAATCAATTGCAGAACCATCTTCACTAAACATGAAAACTGGTAATTTCCTTTCGCTGGGATCAAGCTTTGAATTCTTTTGGATGTTCACTTTTTCTGCTATGATTGGGTTTCCTTTATCATCTAGCTCAATGAGACTCCCGTTAACATCTACCACAATTGAGGACACCTTCTCGTTGTAAACTCTGAGAATCTCATTGGGATCCTTGATCTGAGAAATATCCATTACTGCACCAAGAATTTTCTTCTTGGTATCTATTTCCACTTGCTTGTCCTGAAGTGGCTTTAAGCCAACAGATGCGAAAGATAATGCACCTCCAAATACCACTGTTATCCCAACAGCGAATAGTATTACGTATAAATTAGACTGTCGCACGCTTTAATCTTCTTTTTTTGTTTGCCTCTACAACATAAAAATCAATAAGTGGAGCGAATACGTTCATAAACAATATCGCCAACATAATTCCTTCGGGATAAGCCGGATTAACCACCCTGATCAAAACGGTAATCACCCCAATCAAAAAACCATAAATCCATTTTCCAAGTTCTGTATGTGATGCACTCACTGGATCTGTCGCCATATACACTGCTCCAAATGCCAAACCGCCTATCACCAAATGGTAATGAGCTGGCATCTCCATAAAAGTATTCACAGCTGCCAAATTGAAGATTGCACCCATAAATAGCGTTCCCAAAACCACGCTTAATATGATCTTCCAACTACCAACACCTGTACCAATAAGAATTATGGCACCCAAGATGCACATTAAAGTAGAGGTCTCTCCAATACTTCCTGGAATCATTCCCATAAACATATTCCAAAAATCAAACATTCCGGCATTCCAAGAGCTTGCAGTAGAAGCAAGTTGCATCATGTTGCCTCCTGTTCCTGCTGCCTCAGCTCCATGAGCTAGAATGGTAGCTCCTGAATAGCCATCAACTGTTGCCTGATCTCCAAGGTAGGTCCAAACTTCTCCTGAAATTTCAGTAGGATAGGCAAAGTACAAGAAGACCCGAGCTGTAAGGGCCACATTTAGAATATTCATCCCTGTACCCCCAAATACTTCCTTACCGATGATCACGGCAAAAGCTGTAGCTAAAGCGACCTGCCACAATGGTATCGTTGCCGGCATAATTAATGGAATAAGCATTCCAGAAACAAGAAAACCTTCTTCTACCGGTCTTTGATAAATGACACAAAAAGTAAACTCAATGGATAATCCTACCGCATACGACACCGCAACAATCGGTATCACCTTGAGAATTCCGATCCAAAACTTATCGAGTAAGCTAGCTTCTACACCGGTCGCTAAGAAATGCTGGTGTCCAACATTCCACATGCCGAAAATCAAGCAAGGAATCATGGCGATAATTACCGTCATCATTACTCGCTTCAAATCCGCACCGTCTTTGATTTGAGTACCTTTCTTTCCGGTGATGATGTCAGGTGCAAAAAAGATCGTTCTATGTCCTTCATAGATAGGATATAGCTTTTCATATTTTCCACCTTTTTCGAAAAGTGGTTTTAACTGATCAAATTTCTTTTGTAAAAACTTCATATAAGTTTATCCTTCTTTCATTAAATCAATTCCTTCTCGGAGTATCTCCTGAATTGGGTTCTTGGAAACATCTACAAACTCACATAGGGCAACATCCTCTTCTATTAGTTCATAAATGCCCAACGCCTCCATGTCCTCATAGTCTTCAGCCATTATTGCCTTAAAAAGATACATTGGAAGAATATCCATTGGGAGGACCTCCTCAAAACTTCCGGTAACCACAAAATTTCGATGCTCTCCATAGGTATTGGTGTTTACCGCAAATTCTTTATTGCCATTTAGAAA
Organism: uncultured Roseivirgaceae bacterium; assembly: GCA_964591785.1. Lineage (GTDB taxonomy): Bacteria > Bacteroidota > Bacteroidia > Cytophagales > Cyclobacteriaceae > Ekhidna. Next base: position 10,051 of record CAZQDI010000064.1, on the reverse strand, counting down.
CGATAACAATCCAAAGGCTCGATGATAGCTGAGTTTCTTAGCTGAGGGCTTGATCCATCCAAAAAATTCTTCTTCATCACCTTCAGGAATTACGGTAATCTGGTTGTGATAATGTCCGAGGTAACCACTCTTTCCAACACCTTCACCAGACAAAACATTTCCCGATATATATCGATTATGATCCCCAATAACATTTTCGGCCAGTAATTTATCAAAACAAGCCCCGGAATAAGTCTTTACGTAAGCCGGATCCTTCACTTGCGAGCCGGTTATTGCGATCAATCTTGAAGTATCATACTTCCCTTCCAGGAAAAGTTTACCTATGAAGGTCACACCAACCGGGCTTACGGTCCACACAATCTCTCCTTTATTCACAGGGTCAAGATGATGTATCTGAACCCCGACATTGCCAGCAGGGTGTGGGCCTGAAATGGTATTTAATTGAACGCCATCTACCTGAGAAAATAGCTGCGGTACCTCCCCATTTCCATCAATATTAAGATGAATGGTACCTGAGGTTAACTTTTTTAGGACATTTACTCCGGCTTGAAAATTTTGATCCTCCCCCTGAAGCGTGTACGAATAATCCGGCGCCATCGGGCTTGAATCGAAGCCTGAAATGAATATAGATTTTGGTTGTTTGTCTAAATCAGCCAGAATACCGTAAGGACGCTGAATAATTTGTGTCCAGGCCCCTGATGATTTAAGCTGGGATATTACCTCAGCAGCTGTAAGATTCGAAAGATCAGAGGAGGAATATTTATTGAAAGCCTCGAACTCTACGTCTTTGTCAGCAAGTATTTTTACTTCAAGAACCTTGCGCTTATCTCCACGAATGATCTCCACGACCTCTCCACTGACTGGAGATGTTATCAATGCATCTTCAGCTCCTCTTTCAAATAAAATTGGAGAACCGGCCTTAACATTATCTCCTTCTTTCACTAGGAGCTTTGGTCTAGATAACCCTATGAAATCTGATGGCTTTAAAGCATACGTATCTGGCAGGCCTGTTTCATTGATTTTCTTTTCTGCCTTACCAATCAGGTTTAGATCAAACCCCTTTTTTAGCTTAATTGTACGGGACATATTTTTTGTTTAGAAAATCGCTTTAAAAATTGACGCAAAAGTAATCAATAAAGGTTGACCATCTACGGTAGTTTTTTAAATTGATTAGTGCTAAAAAAACAAAACCAATATCTGGCCTCAATGTTTATTTTAAACTTCAACCCAATCTTAGTTTATCCGCCAGATTAACAATTTTATTGACTTGCTCATCCATGGTTAGATGGGATGTATCAATCTCGATGGCATCCTGTGCTCGTTTTAATGGACTGTCATGTCTAGTTGTATCGATTCTGTCGCGTTCTAAAAGGTTGGATCGAATTGCTTCGGCCGATTCTTCCACCCCTTTTTGGGACAACTGAGATTTCCTTCTTGATACTCTGACCTCTAAATCAGCTGTCATAAACACCTTCAATTCTGCAGTAGGGAAGACTACTGTCCCAATATCCCTTCCATCCATCACTACGCTTTTATTCTGACTCATTTTTCTTTGCTCTTCCACTAGTTTCCGACGCACAATAGAAATTGCACTCACTTCACTGACGCGATTATTGATCTCCATGGTCCTGATTTGACTCTCAATGTGTATCCCATTCAGCGCAATTCCATATTCGTCAAAACTCAAATTACTGGAACTAATAGCGCTTTTGACAGCTTGCAAATTGGCGATATCCACTTTTTTCTGAATTAAATGGTAAGTAATCGCCCTGTACATTGCCCCACTATCGATATAAGTAAACTGCAAAATATCTGCAACCTTCTTTGCGGTAGTACTTTTCCCAGTACCAGAGTACCCATCAATCGCAATGGTAATATTCATCAGCAGTCCTTTATCGGGCAGGGAATCGGCTTTCCCTTTTTTATTTTCTTTGTATTCTTCTTTGAACTGGATGGAGCTTTCTTACACCCATCCATTCCTATCACCAATAGGGTAAATGAGAGGATCAAAAAGATTCTACCAATTTTCATGAAATCCCCTCAACTTCCATTTCTCTGTTGATCTTTTTGACTAGGCCTTGCAGTACTTTTCCTGGACCACACTCCACAAATAGACCAGCCCCATCAGCGATCATATTCTGAACGCTTTGAGTCCACCTTACTGGTGAGGTCAATTGTAGCACCAGGTTCTTTTTTATGGATTCCGTATCTGAGTAACCCAAAGCATCCACATTTTGATAAATCGGACAAATTGGTGTGCTAAAACTTGTATTCTCAATGGCTTCTGCCAATTCTTCCCTTGCCGGCTCCATGAGCGGTGAGTGAAATGCTCCACCGACCGGTAACACCAAGGCTCTTTTAGCTCCTTTTTCTTTCAATGATTCACATGCTTTTTCCACCGCTGCTACATCACCACTAATCACCAGTTGACCTGGACAATTGTAATTCGCGGCAACTACAATTCCCTCAGTTTCAGAGCAAACTTCCTCTACTAAGCCATCATCCAGACCAAGCACGGCGGCCATTGTTGATTTTTGAATTTCACAGGCTTTCTGCATTGCACCAGCTCTTTTTGCCACTAGTTCCAGACCATCACTGAAACTTAGGGTTTGGTTCGCTACTAATGCGGAAAACTCTCCAAGTGAATGACCAGCAACCATATCTGGATTAAAATCTTCTGAGGTTTTGGCTGCGATTACGCTATGAATAAAAACTGCAGGTTGTGTCACTTTGGTCTGTTTGAGTTCATCAGCAGATCCTGAAAACATAATTTTCTGAATATCAAATCCAAGAATATCATTTGATTGATCAAATAGTTCTTTGGCTTCTTTATGATGATCAAATAGGTCTTTGCCCATTCCTGTAAATTGGGCACCCTGTCCGGGAAAAACATATGCTTTGCTCATTGATGTTGTTGATTATTCTACAAAAGTAGAAAAATGAATCAATCAATGAATTTCGATTTCAGGTGAGGGTTCGGAACCATACATTGTTCTGTCTTTCCAAACCACCTGTACCTGTTTCTCGCAATTAAGTCGTACATGAAATCCCGCAAAAACTTTGGCACGAAAATAAAGACTGAGAACAGCGGCCACAGACCGCAAAGTCGTCTTGAAATTCTTAAAACCGCAGAACTCTTCGTATAAACTTTTGCATCTTCCAACAGAATCAAACTTTGTAACCCTTGCTCTCTGTATTTTGCAGGGAGTAACTCCTGAACTACATCAGATTGAAGCGCAGCAAAACGGAATGTGTCGGTGCCTTCCCTTCTAATAATAAATTGCACCGAGGAATTGCAGAGGTTACAGACCCCATCAAAAAAAACGATCGGATGACTTACCTTATCAATTGAACCCACCCTTTGATAACCTGAACCTGGTCTTCCGGGTTCAATGTAATAAACTTCACTTCTGCGGAATAGTAATAGATCCCAGCTGCTAAAGGATCGCCATTATTGGAGTTTCCATCCCAATCAATTAGTATGCTATTTCTTGCGGAAACAGTTCCTTCACCTCCATCATTTCTGGCATCTGAATCATAACTGAATAGTTCCACCCCTGCTCGATTAAATACCTGAAAAAATACTGATTCGACAAATCGTGGACATTGGCCATTTCCTGCAAGAGGTACAAACGTATCATTTATCCCATCATTATTTGGGGTAAATACATTTGGCAAGATGTACTGTGGACAATTGTCATTACATACAATCTCTGAAATCTGGCTCTCATTGCCGGATCGATCGACGGCAGTGATGTAGTAGCAAAAGGCTAGAGAATTCAATGCAAGGTTTCTATTAAAAATGTCTTGCTCATGGATAAATTGATTTCCAGTTGTTTCTCCGAGTACGACAAAACTGCCTTCCTCCATGGATTGTGAAACATAAACCCTGAAGAAGGCAATATCGTCATCACATTCCGGAGCAGTGTCTGACTCCCAATTTAATTCATTCTGAAGCTGCTGGTTTTCAGAATCACAATTGAACTGTGAAGCACAATCAAAATTGTTGTTTGAAGTAAAATTGATTGCCAATGGAGTGCAAGGGGGAATACTGTCAGCTGGTTGTGCACAGACGATTTGGGATCTATTAATTAATGGTTCAGGCAATGCCTCATTGTCATACGACCCACTTGTACTTATATAATAACAGTATTCGGTTTCATCATCTAATGAGTTTCCATTCCCATCATCCAGATAAGTAAAGCCATTTACTGTGACATCCACTTCATCAATAAGAACCAAAGTTTCGGGATCATTACCTGGAACATTATCCCTAAAGATCTGATGGAGGGGAAACGCTTGACTAGTATTTGACCAAGGTACATTTGCATCCCAATCTAACTGAATGGCTCCAATTTTAGAGGTAGGATTCAATCTAACTGAAGAGGCCTGCTGAGATGAATCAATTGGTACATCTGTATTATCGTATAGGATTATTTTGTACGAGTAAGAAAGTTCCAGCGTATTAAGTCCTATGTCGTTGAAGGTAGTATCCGCGGAAGGTGCTCGGACAGAAACAAACGCTCCATCGGAACCCATACCTTGTTTTCTCAATACCTCGTAACTATAAGGTGCAAATGCGGGGTCACGTTCAAGCGGAGGCACCCATTCAACTCGAATTTCCCCATTCTCATCGTCAGTTGATGCAATGTCTACTTTGGTGACAACCGGAGCATCGATGATTAAGCTATCGCAAGCTTCTTCAGAAGCAATACTTAGCCCACCCTCTGGTGCAGGAAACAAAGCAACCAGACGGTAGCAGTACTTAGATCCGGGAGACAACCCAGAGCCATTATTATCATCAACAAAGGTCGTATCATCAATTGCCTGAACATGGATAAGTTCGTAACCTGCTGTTTCTGGAATACCTGGGTTACAGTTAGGATCAATATCAAATTCCCCAACCCTTCTCCACACCTGAATACTATCAGCATTAGGACATGAGTAAGGATCCCATGAAAGGTCCATTCTTCGACCGGATATGCCATCTACTTGGAGACCTTCAGGAGGTGGGCCGACCACTGTGATTCGCCAAGTTTCAAAATTGGATTGTCCAGGTACTGGCCCAATATCAGGGATATTTGGAGCATCAGTTGCCTTAAATTGCACTTCGTAAGGACCTTCACGGACCACATTACAGGAGGTGTTCCATTGAAACTCGAGCGTCGCGGGAACATCCTGAAAAATTGCTGGATTAGGAGTAAAAGTAGCAGAAGGATTGATTTCAAACGGACCACCAAAAGCTTCGAGTCGAACCTGATCCCCATCCGGATCTGTTCCAATAACGGTCCCAAATACCGTTTCCCCAGCCACCACACACGTATCGGCCGGCAATTCTAAATTTGGTGGCTCATTTTCGTAATCACAGACTATAATTTGCATGTCCCTGGTCACAAAACCAAGCCTGACAGGAATCCCTTTAATCGTTCTCCATTCTTCAACCACAAAAGCGACGTTCCACTCCCTACAATCCATGTCAGGAATGGTTGCTCCGCCTGGTGCGTCCCAAACCATAATACCCTCTACCGGATCTAGCGTCAACTGAGGAGGACCATCTCGTGTCGAGTTTCCAATCTCAAAATTGTCATAATAAGAAGGGTCATTCAACACTCGGTAACCGCCGACATCTAGATCTCTTGCCTGTTTTGGAGTAGTAAAATAAAAGACAAGACTATCGTTATCAGGATCAAAAGCAGCCGGGTCATGTTCGAATACCGCCCCCACAACACCTTGATCGATGGGATCGGTAGTAAAAAAGGGGGTGCTATTACGGATTAATTGATCAACAACCACCAACGTTTCAACATGAAAAGAAGTGCTTACTGAACCCGCAATGTTTTGAATGTCTTCATTTCGAAAGTCCTCTGTGTAACTAACCAAAAAAGGAGCTCCAGCCGCATAAATGTGAGTAATAGTAAACCTCCAGCGCTCCACCCCATTCCCGACATTCACCGGTGTCTCCCAAGGGATTGGTTCTCCATCGGGCCCACCAAATGAAGTTTCATCACCAAAATCAAAAACTCCATTGCCGAAAAGTACCCCAGCTACATCTCTATATCCTGTGAATGTGAATGAGTATTCCAGGCCGTTGATCTGGACTGCCGTGATCTCACCTGCCCTAATGTGTGTTGCGAAAGCATTCTGCAACCCTGCCAATACTATGAGAACTCCAGCTATCTTAATGCGCTTCATGTAGGTCAAATTGTATGCCTCGTAAATCTATAACGCTTTTAATCACTTCTTAATATTTCTAACAAGATTTAAGTCATTTAGTTAAATGAACAACTTTAATTCCTGCCCCACTTATCGGCGACGGGATTTATTTAGAATAATTAAAAACAATCAATTGAATTGTCGGGATAGACATCCGAAATTACCTTTGACAAAACAATAACCTGATTAACTTAATGAGTTGGACAAAGCAATTATTTTCGAGCAGTGTAGGAAGAAAGTTTGCCATGGCGCTTTCGGCTCTTTTTTTGATGATATTCTTATTGCAACATTTTCTCATCAATTTCACCTCCACTTTCAGCGAGCAGATTTTTAATGATTTATCTCATTTTATGGGCACCAATCCCCTGGTTCAGTTTGCGTTACAACCTGTACTAATTTTTGGAGTTGTTTTTCATTTCGTGATGGGTTTCGTTTTAGAATTAAAAAACAAAAGTGCCCGATCCGTACCTTACGCCAAGAACACTGGAAGCGCCAATTCGACATGGATGTCTAGAAACATGATTCTATCCGGAGTAGTGATTCTTGCTTTTATGGGTCTGCACTTTTATGATTTTTGGATTCCCGAGCTGACTGTCAAATACATCCAGGGTGATATGACTGGACTACTGGCAAATGGAGAATTTAGATACTATGAAGAGTTAGTTCATAAGTTTGAAGATCCTATCAGGGTAGGTATTTACTGCTTATCGTTCATTCTGCTTTCACTTCATCTACTTCATGGCTTTCAGTCCGCCTTCCAATCCATTGGAGCCAGGCACAGTAAATACACCCCCGCTATTCAAACACTTGGTAAGGCATACGCCTTAATTATTCCAATAGGGTTCGTTTTCATCGCACTTTTTCACCACATCAATTCACATTAAAAAAGAAATTCAAAAGGCATGTCGACATTAGATTCCAAGATACCAGAAGGTCCAATAGCAGATAAGTGGACCAATCATAAGAACAACGTTAAGCTTGTCAATCCAGCAAACAAAAGATTGATTGATGTGATTGTCGTAGGTACAGGATTAGCCGGTGGTTCAGCAGCTGCAACACTGGCAGAGCTAGGTTACAATGTAAAAGCATTCTGCTACCAGGATTCACCCAGGCGGGCCCATTCTATCGCAGCCCAAGGAGGAATCAATGCTGCAAAAAACTACCAGGGTGACGGTGATTCAACGTACCGATTGTTTTACGATACTGTAAAAGGGGGAGACTACAGGTCACGAGAAGCCAATGTTTATCGTCTCGCTGAAGTTTCTACGAATATTATTGATCAATGTGTTGCTCAAGGCGTACCCTTTGCACGAGACTATGGCGGACTCCTAGACAACCGGTCTTTCGGAGGCGTTCAGGTTTCCAGGACCTTTTACGCGAAAGGACAAACTGGTCAACAGCTGCTGCTGGGAGCGTACTCTGCGATGTCGCGCCAGATTGGGAAGGGCAAAATCAAAATGTACAATCGGCATGAAATGATGGACCTCGTGATTGTTGATGGCAAAGCAAGAGGAATCATTGCCAGAAATTTGGTTACCGGTGAGGTTGAGAGATTCTCCGCTCATGCCGTGGTAGTGGCATCGGGAGGGTACGGAAATGTCTTCTTTCTTTCCACAAACGCCATGGGTTCAAATACTTCCGCAGCCTGGAAGATTCATAAGAAGGGCGCTTATTTTGCAAATCCCTGCTTTACGCAAATCCACCCGACATGCATTCCTCAACATGGAGAGCAGCAGTCCAAACTGACATTGATGTCTGAATCATTAAGAAATGATGGCAGAATATGGGTACCCGGAAAAAAAGAAGATGCAGAAGCAGTGAGAGAGGGGAAGTTGGATCCCGTGCAAATTGCTGAAGAAGATCGGGATTACTACCTGGAAAGAAGATATCCCTCCTTCGGTAATCTGGTTCCCAGAGATGTGGCCTCCAGAGCAGCCAAGGAGCGTTGTGATGCCGGGCATGGGGTGATCAAAAATGCCACAAATGAGGCAGTATTTCTCGATTTTGAAGCAGCTATTCTTCGCTATGGAGCAGAAGAAGCCAATGTAAAAGGTGTTCATAACCCAAGTCAGGAAAAAATCAGAGAGCTTGGTGAAAAAGTAGTAGAGAGTAAGTATGGCAACCTTTTTGAAATGTACGAGAATATCACTGGAGACAACCCGTACAAAACACCCATGAAAATATATCCTGCAGTTCACTACACAATGGGTGGTGTGTGGGTTGACTACAATCTAATGACCACCATCCCGGGCTGCTACGCATTAGGTGAAGCTAATTTCTCCGATCATGGAGCCAATCGGCTTGGTGCATCAGCATTAATGCAAGGACTGGCAGATGGTTACTTCGTGATTCCCTACACGATTGGTGATTACCTTGCTGATGATATTCGAACGGGCGCAATCCCAACCGATACACCCGAATTTGAAGAAGCTGAAAAATCAGTTCGAGAACGGATCGAATTTTTTGTAAACAATAAAGGTGAACATTCGGTAGACTATTTTCATAAGCAACTAGGCAAGATTATGTGGAATAAGGTAGGAATGGCAAGGAATGAGAAAGGATTGAAAGAAGCAATTGCCGAAATCAAAGCGCTTAGAGAACAATTTTGGAAAGAAGTCAGGGTACCAGGCTCTGCGAATGGAATTAACCAAGAACTTGAAAAGGCAGGAAGGGTTGCTGACTTCCTTGAATTGGGCGAACTATTCGCTCGGGATGCATTGGAAAGAGAGGAATCATGTGGTGGGCATTTCAGAGAGGAACATCAAACTGAGGAAGGAGAAGCCGTGAGAAATGACAATGGGTTTACTTATGTCTCAGCATGGGAATATACCGGCGAGCCTTCCGAAGCGGTGCTTCACAAGGAAGATTTAAAATACGAGAACATTGAACTGAAGACCAGATCCTATAAATAAGATAGAACTATGTCAGAAAAAACATTAAACCTTACGCTAAAAGTTTGGAGGCAAGACGGCCCGGAAGATAAAGGGCGAATGGAAACCTATCAGGTATCAGATGTTTCAACAGGAAGTTCTTTTTTGGAGATGATGGACATGCTCAATGAGCAACTAATCGCGGAAGGAAAAGAACCCATTGCTTTCGATCATGATTGCAGAGAGGGTATTTGTGGCACATGCTCACTTTACATCAATGGAGAAGCTCATGGGCCTGGACGAAGAATGACTACCTGTCAGCTTCATATGCGCAAATTCAATGATGGAGAAACCATTTATGTTGAGCCGTGGAGAGCAAAGGCGTTTCCGGTAATCAAGGACTTAGTGGTAGATCGAAGTGCATTTGACCGTGTGATGGCCGCTGGAGGCTTCATTTCCGTCAATACTTCTGGAAACACCCAAGATGCCAACGCCATACCCATAGAAAAGCACAATGCTGATGATGCGATGGACGCGGCCGCATGTATAGGATGTGGCGCTTGTGTGGCCTCATGTAAAAATGCTTCAGCAATGCTGTTTGTCTCAGCAAAAGTTTCGCAATTCGCCCTGCTTCCTCAAGGCCAGGTGGAGACCAAAGAACGGGCTCAAAATATGGTGAAGCAGATGGATGAGGAGGGATTTGGTAATTGTACAAATACAGGAGCATGCGAGGTGGAGTGTCCGAAAGGCATATCGCTGGATAACATTGCTAGAATGAATCGTGAGTATTTGAAAGGCAGCTTCAGTTAGTTAAAACTGCCTCCATTTGATAGAAATATAAAGTCCTACCCCAAGGTAGGATTTTTCATTTAAGGCTTGCTGTCTTGTCCCTTAGGTGATCTCTACAAGGACTCCTTTCTCAGACTTGCTCACCTTGGCGAAACCGCCTTGAGTTAGTTTCTTAATTG
>CAZQDI010000063.1:0-20711 GCA_964591785.1 uncultured Roseivirgaceae bacterium | reverse complement strand
AATGGATTTATGCTCAAGTACCGAAACAAGTTCAATAAAAAAGAAAAAGTATATCTAAAGTAAAGTCTCTTTTGAGACTTTACTCAAACCTCAGGGACTCGATCGGATCCAGTCGGGCAGCTTTACTAGCAGGGATATAACCTGAAATCAGTCCCACGCCTACCCCAATCAATACTGCCACCAACATCCAGACCCATGGGACTACAAAATCTGAATCAAATAACAAGGTAGAGGTTAAGTTTCCGATTGAAATTCCAAGGATGATTCCACCAATGCCGCCCATTTGGCAAATGACAATCGCCTCTATAAGAAACTGTTGACGAATTTTCACAGGTGTTGCTCCCAAAGCCTTTCTGACTCCGATCTCACGAGTACGCTCTGTTACCGAAACCAACATGATGTTCATTAGTCCGATTGATGCGCCTAGCAAAGTAAGAAAGCCAATGACAAATCCACCAATCTGAAGATTGCCAGTGATCTCACCAACCCGTTCTGCGAGTGATTTACTAGCCTCTAGTCTAAATGAATCCTCTTCTCCCGGACGATCTTGTCTAATAGCTCTCATGAGGCCACGAGCAATGGCCATTGCATTCTCCATCTGTGTGGAATTAGGCACAGCGACGGCTATTTCATACCCAAAATTTCGCTCAGGAGCGATAATACGGGCTGTTTGCATTGGAATAATTATCGTACGATCAATGTTGGAATTACCACTGGCTCCACCTTGTTCTGCGATGGTTCCCACGATACGAAATTTGGAGCCTAGGAGTCCGATCTTTTTCCCAATTGGTGATTCATTTTCGAACAATTCTTCGGCAACGTCATTTCCTACCAAAGCCACATAATTACCATTAATACTTTCGTTTGCGGAGAAGGGCCTGCCCTGATCTACATCGTAACCATCCACTACCAAATAGTTTTCATCACCTCCGCGAACAATTTGATTTGGATTGGTCACTTTAGTTCCATACTTCACCTCTGCCTGACCAGTAATTACTGTATAGATGGAAACAGTGCCAGGTCCTTCATACTTTTCTTTGAATCGAAGTAATTGAGAGTATGTGACCTTGGGATACGTTTTTTGTTTTTTACCTCCAGACGATCCCCTCCGTGTTCGACGATCTTCTATGTCAAAGGTATTGGCTCCCAAACTGGAAAAGCTCTTGTCAATGGAGTTTTGAATTCCATCAACTGCTGTCAGAATCCCCACCAAAGCGGTGATACCGATGGAAATAAGAAGCGCTGTAAGAATTGTTCTTAGCTTGTTGGCCTTGATGGAATTGATTCCTTCTTTGATGTTTTCTCTAAGGTTCATAGGTTAGCTTTAGAAACCACAAGTTTTCATTAACGTTGTACTAACAAAAGTGATGCACATGAGGGGAATTTTGTTACTAATCTTATTGAATATTGGCATTTCGTTAAAAGCTGCTTACATCCTAATTCCTATGGATGAGAATCAGTCCAATCACTTGAAAGCCTACGGAATCGCCTATTGGATTCTAACAAAAGACGTTAATGTAGATTGGATGCTCAACTACCGTGGAGGAAGTTTTATGGTAAAACATCTACAGGTATTTGAAAATGAATGTGTTATCAGAGGGGTATCCTATGAGGTCATTTCTGATGCGCAAGCCAACGATATTCTCAATCTCATCGCAAGCCCATCCAGCAACATGGATGTGATGAAACTGGAAAAATATCCAGAGATCGCAGTCTATTCTCCGAAAAGTAAACAACCCTGGGATGACGCAGTCACGCTTGTCTTGACCTATGCAGAGATCCCATATGATGTCATTTTTGACGACGAAATAATGAACGATAAGCTTCCAAAGTATGATTGGCTGCACCTTCATCATGAAGATTTCACCGGTCAATATGGAAAATTCTATCGGGCATACCACCATTTTCCATGGTATCAGCAGCAACAAAGGGAATACGAAACATCCGCTAAAAAACATGGCTTCAGTAAAGTTTCTCAGTTAAAACTAGCGACCGTCAAGAAGATTAAATCATTCGTTGCAAGTGGTGGATTTCTTTTCGCTATGTGCTCTGCTACAGATACCTATGACATTGCGCTTGCCGCTGAGGGCCTTGACATCGTAGAAAATATGTACGATGGAGATCCTGCTGATCCAAGGGCACAGTCAAAGCTGGATTTTTCAAAAACAATCGCTTTTGAAAATTTCTCAATCGAAAGAGACCCGATGAGGTACGAATACTCGAACATAGACAATCAAGCAAATGAGCGTGAGTTGACTGAAAACAATGACTTCTTTACTTTATTTGAGTTCTCAGCCAAATGGGATCCCATTCCTACCATGTTGACGCAAAATCATGAGACAATCATTCACGGTTTTATGGGTCAAACAACTGGGTTTAAAAGACGCCTGGTTAAAGGGGATGTGGTGGTAATGGGCCACACACCAAGCATTTTGGAGGCAAAGTACATTCATGGTGTACTAGGAAGAGGGTTTTGGACCTTCTACGGAGGGCATGATCCTGAGGATTATCAACATTTTGTCAATGAACCACCCACGGATCTTAATCTTCACCCCAATTCGCCCGGATACAGACTGATACTCAATAACATTCTGTTTCCTGCGGCGAAGAAGAAGAAACAAAAGACCTGACTCCAATTATTTTTCAAAAGTTTTCAAATTAATTGAGAATATTTTCAATATTTTCAACGTTAAGCTGAATTATTTATATCAATTTTGGCATCACACTACAATTTTATCAAGCAATGTGCGGAATTATTGGGATATTCGAAATAAACAAGGAAGATTCTGATCTTAGATCTCAAATATTAGAGCAATCGAGAAAAATCAGACACCGAGGCCCAGATTGGTCAGGAATCTATGCAAGCAAAAGAGCCTTACTAGCTCATGAACGCCTGGCTATCGTAGACCCACAATCTGGCAAGCAGCCGTTATTTTCACCAGATGAGAAGAAAGTGCTGGCAGCAAATGGAGAAATTTACAATCACCGTGAACTGCGAAAGGAACTAAAAAATGATTACAAGTTTCGCACCGAATCAGATTGTGAAATAATTCTGGCCCTATACGAAGAAAACGAGACTGAATTTCTCAACGAACTGAACGGAATCTTTGCTTTTGTACTTTACGATGAAACGACAGAGTCCTATCTGGTAGCTCGAGATCACATTGGCATTATCCCACTCTACATGGGTTGGGACATAAAAGGCCGGATGTATTTTTCGTCTGAACTAAAGGCACTTGAAGGGTATTGCAAAAAAATCGAGGAGTTTCCCCCTGGTCATTTATTGACCAGTGAATCCAAGGAACCTGTAAAGTGGTACAATCCAAAATGGATTGACTACGATCATGTCAAGCAATCAACAAACTCTTCCATCGAAGATCTAAAAGAGAGTTTTGAGCAAGCAGTCCACCGACAACTAATGACTGATGTTCCGTATGGGGTCCTACTATCCGGCGGCTTGGATTCTTCTATTGTCTCAGCACTGGCAAAAAAATACGCTTCAAAAAGAGTGGAATCTGATGATCAAGAAAAAGCTTGGTGGCCTTCTTTGCACTCGTTTGCAATTGGCTTGGAAGGATCACCCGATCTTAAAGCTGCAAGAAAGGTTGCCGATCATATCGGCACAATTCACCATGAAGTGAACTTTACCATTCAAGAGGGGCTTGATGCACTACATGATGTAATCTACCACTTGGAGACCTACGATGTTACCACTGTGCGTGCCTCCACTCCCATGTACTTACTCGCCAGAGTAATCAAATCGATGGGAATCAAAATGGTGCTCTCTGGAGAAGGGTCCGATGAGTTGTTTGGTGGATATCTTTACTTTCATAAAGCACCTAACGACAAAGAATTTCACGAAGAGACGATAAGAAAAATACAAAAGCTTCATATGTACGATTGCCTTCGGGCTAATAAGTCACTGGCAGCTTGGGGAGTTGAAGGTCGGGTTCCGTTTCTCGACAAGGAGTTTATTGAAGTTGCAATGAATGTAGATCCGCAAGAGAAGATGATTACTGGAGATCGAATTGAGAAATGGGTGCTTAGAAAAGCGTTTGAAGAATACCTTCCAGACGAGATTGCGTGGAGACAAAAAGAGCAGTTTTCTGACGGTGTTGGATACGGCTGGATTGACGCACTTAAAGACTACTCATCCGTAGCCGTGAGTGATGAGCAGTTTGCCGCAGCCAAGTATCGCTTCCCAGTTAATACTCCCAAGAGTAAAGAAGAATATTTTTATAGAAATATATTCCATGAGCATTTTGAGTCAGAAACAGCAGCTAGATGTGTTCCTTCGGTCAAATCCGTGGCATGCAGTACTCCTGAGGCCTTATTATGGGACGAGTCGTTTCAAAATGCAGCTGATCCTTCAGGAAGGGCTGTTCAAAACGTTCATGATTATGCATACGGTGAGAAAGTCTAGTACCTAGGCTTCTCACATGGATTGCATGTTCGGTGCAGTGTAACTGAAGCTTCCCCTGAGTTCTCAGCAATGGTAAGTAACCCATCCGGTTTACTTTTCCATTCTGCACAGTAGGACGAAGGATCTGAAGGCATTGGGTACTTGAATTTTTCTTTTAAGAGAACGGGGTAGCTACCATGCATAATTTCGATCCTAGCCACCCCCTTTTCGTCTGTAGAAACCTCTATGGGATCGGACTCGTCATTGATCTGAATGTAGACCACAGTATTTCTCATAGGCTTAGGTTCTTTCAATGCTTCCAATATTTCGTCAGAAGGATTAGCTCCTCCACAGTAATCCGCACGCTCATACATAGTGATCATCATCGAAGATTCTACAGACTTGTGTGGAGTCTTGGGACCACAGGAGTAAGCGATTAAAGCAATCAGGAATAAAACGGAGGAATGGGATGAAATCATATAACGTGAAGCTTCTGATTTGTAAAGTAATATAATTGACATCAAACTTTGACAACTAATTATTTATGTCGTCTAAGAAGTACTACTTAACGAGAATTTAGCGATTCTTCATACTATGTGAAGGCATGTTTATACTTTTATGTTGATTCAATAATTGTATAGTTGACGAATGAAGAGTTTCCTGAAATATCTTGCCCCAGTCTCAATAATCCTTTGTGTTGGTTTGGCCATTTTTTTTATTGCTAATCAACGGAATAGCGAACAAAAGTCTCGATCAGAATATGTGGACTTCATCACAAATCATCCCTTCGCAAACAGGACGATGACCATTGAAGACTTGCATGAGATTCCGAAGGTAGATCGACCTGACCTGGCAGCTGAGCACAATTTCTTACAAGTAGTAGATCCCCAATTGAAAAGAATCCCAAGTGAACGACTCGCCCAGGCCTATCAAATCACAAAACAACGACTACAGGAAGTGAAGGACAATTCTGCAGAGTCAAGTCGAAAAACTTCAGTGGGGATTCAAGAGTTCCCGACTGAAGAGGTTGAATCAGTAGCGATTGCAGGTGTAAATTGGTCTGAAAGAGGGCCCAATAATGTGGGTGGTAGAACACGGGCGTTAATGTGGGATCCCAATGATGTGAATTCTTCCAAATTATGGGCAGGATCAGTGTCTGGCGGCATTTGGTTCAATAACGATATTACCGATCCGAGTTCGTCTTGGGTGCCAGTTGACGATTTTCTTTCAAGCCTTGCTATTTCATCTTTTGCTTACGATCCAAATAATACATCCATCTTTTATGCAGGAACCGGAGAAGGGTTCATTGCAGGAAATGGCGGTGGAGGTGTTGCAGGTGCAGGACTTTTTGTTAGTACAGATGCTGGTAGCACTTGGGACGTGATTCCCAGTACGATTGGTCCTGATTATCGGTATATTCAAAAGGTAATAGTGACTGCGAACAGCACGCTGCTCATCACTACCAGACCCTCACTAAATGAAGGTGGATCGGGAGGAGTTTTTCGATCTACTAATGGAGGTGATTCCTGGACGCGGGTCATCAACGGTAGAGGAGCTGATTTACAGTTAGCATCCAATGGAGACATCTACGCTTCCACCGGAGTTGGAAGTGGAAGTGGCCAAGTCTGGAGGTCAGTTGACGATGGAGTCAATTGGGTAGAAGTTACTCCTCCTGGAGGGAACCCCCTGTGGATTGAATTGGCTGTGGCGCCTTCCCAAAGTAGTGAAACCGAATCAACTATTATCTATGCACTAGCACAAGATAGAACGACATTAACAACGGTGACCTGGCTACAACGCTCAGGTGATGGTGGCGCTACCTGGACCAACTTAGAGGTGCCAAGGTATAGAGAGCAGTCTTGCGCATTGAGTACCGAGGATTTTACACGTGGACAAGCATTTTATGACCTTATTGTTGCGGTACAACCAGACAATGCAGACGTGGTTACCATCGGTGGTATCGACATTTACAGATCCATCAATGCAGGAGAAGACTTTGAATTGGTTTCCTATTGGACTGGTGGATGTGATGACTTTGTACATGCGGATCAACATGAAGCTGCTTATCGTCCGGGATTTCCTACGGAAGCCGTTTTCGGACATGATGGAGGTGTTTCCTACTCTCCTGATGTAGGTGACTTCAACATTGCAGATCCGAGCTTTGAGACGGTTAACAACAATTATAGTGTGACCCAGTTTTATGCTGTCGCCATCCGGAATGAAACTGGTTCAGGTAACTTTTTAGCAGGATCCCAAGATAACGGAACTCAAAGATTTTCCGATGCATCCGGAGCCACCACTTCGCAAGCTGTAGGTGGTGATGGTACTTTCTGCCACATTGATCAATCTGATGGCACGTATCAAATTGCTTCGGTGCAATTCAACTCCATTTTCCACTCAAGCAACGGCGGGCAATCTTTTGTTCGATTGACCAACCAAAACACTAGTCATGCATTTATCAACCCTACAGATCTTGACAATGCAAGTCATATTCTGTATGCTGCTGCTGCCGTGGATCAATACATGATCATCAGAGAAATAGATTCTGATAATCCCTCCGCAGAAGAGTTCATTTCTGTTGATGTAGGGAACATATCTCATATCAATGCCAATTCAACTACCACCGATCGCCTATTCGTGGGCACACGACAAGGGGACATATTCCGCATAGACAATGCTGCCAGCAGCGAAGCTGAAGTGACGAACATTACTGGCAATATTTCAAGTTCTGGTAACGTGTCATCCATTAGCATCGGTTCCAATGATCAACAATTGCTGGCTACTTATTCTAATTTTGGTGTGACATCTGTTTGGTTATCTACAGATGGTGGTGCTACATGGACTAGCAAAGACGAAGCAAGCCACGGACTGCCTGACATTCCAGTCCGCTGGTCTCTGTTCAACCCAAAAAACACCGCACAGGTGCTTCTCGCCACAGAACTTGGAATTTGGTCGACTGACAATATTCTCGCAGCTGACCCTGACTGGGAACCTACTTCCAACAACCTGGCTAACGTACGGTGTGATATGCTGCAATACCGAACATCAGATGACTTGGTAGCGGTAGCCACTTTTGGAAGGGGCGTGTTTACAACAGATGTTTTCTCTACGACGCAAGATGTAGTTCCGCCAAGTATCGTAAGCCTTACACCAAGCGATGATCAGACAGAGGTCTTGTTTGATCAAAATCTTATCATCTCGTTCAATGAAACAATTCAAGCAGGAAACGGAAACATCACAATCTTCAGAAGTTCGGATGATTCCGTATTCGAAACAATCTCTGTAAACTCCGGGCAAGTAACGATTTCCAGTGCCACACTTACAATTGACCCAACAAACGATTTGGAGTCAATCACATCCTATTACGTAACCATTGACGCTGGAATTGTTACAGACAGCAACGGAAATCAATTTGCTGGCATTCAAGACAAACTAACCTGGAGTTTTGAAACATTTGATGGAGATTTTCCTCCCACACTAATCACTGAGATTCCTAATTTTTTCCTGGCGACCAGTAGCCCTCCACTACAACTGGATCTATCCGAATATTTTGAAGACCTGAATATGGATGAATTTGAATACTCAATTATTTCCAATTCAAATGCCTCTCTGGTGACACTCAATTTCCCTTCTACCTCTATTTTGGAGATTTCGGTTGCTGCCGATGCTTTTGGCTCATCAACAATTGTGTTGAGAGGAGCCACGAACGGCGATTTCGTTGAAGATCAATTCAGTGTCACTGTTAATCCGCCGACCATTTTGTTTTCACAAAGTGGCGTGCTAGCAGGAAGTACCCCATCTCAGCAGTTTCCTGACTTTGGGAATAATGAACTTGAAAATGCGGATGACTTTACTGTTCCTCAAGGAACGGAATGGTCTATCTATACAGTTGAAGTGGTTGGCAGAAATAATGGAAATCCTCCAGAAGAGGCAATCTTCAGAATTTATGAGGACGATTCCGGAGAACCGGGAACGCAAATCTTTGAAAGTGATGTGCTGGATGTAGTGAGTACGTTGGATGAATCAGACTTCCAGCTTCTGCTAGAAACACCATTGGTGCTTTCCCCTGGGAACTACTGGATCTCCGTCTTGGATGTACAAGCATTCGGAAGTGAGAATACCCAATGGTTTTGGGGCTTTACCACCGGTGGTAACGGATACCTTCGAAGAGACCCGGGACAATTACTTGGCGGTTCATGGGGAGTTGACTGGGAGCAAGGTACAAGTTCTGGAGCCATCAATGGCGATTTACTAATCAGCCTGCTGGGGACTTTGCCGATAGTCGATCCTACAGACCTTTTGCTTTCTGAAAGTGATAATCAGGTAATCATAGACTGGACAGATAATGCTACAAACGAGGCCAACTATGTGATAGAAAGATCGATTAGTGGTGGAGAATTTGAAGTCATTGCTACCTTAGACCCTAACACAAGCACTTTTAGTGACGACATACCCGCCACAAATACCTTGTTAGAATATAGGATTCAGGCAATTTTGTCCAGTGAAATCCAGTCAGGCTATTTATCAGACCAAATTCTCACATTGGCAGCGCCACCTACATTGCTAGAAGCCTCAGATGTAACCCTGGAAGGGTTTACCATCAATTGGGAATCACTCGATGGTGCCAACGAATATGAGGTTGACATTTCAACGGATAACTTCGCATCCTATGTCCCTGCCTTCGATTCTGTGACTGTCTTGGTAGACCAAACGTTCTCTGTCGCAGGTTTTGACGGCGGCATCTATCAATATCGAGTACGAGCAGTGAATGCCTCGGGTTTGTCTGCCAATTCTGAAACAGGTACTGTTGAGATCATTACTTTGGGCATCGGTGATCTTGAACGGAATGAGCTTGAAATGAAAGTATTTCCAAATCCGGGAAGCCAGTTTGTATCCCTTCAACTGCCTGAGGAGATCCGAGCTACGTTTCACATCACAATCAGTGACTTAAGTGGTAGAGTGATGGAAACGATCGTCCTTAATTCTGATTCGCTTAAGAAATACAAATTTGATGTATCCGACTGGTCAGCTGGCACCTACCTGGTTGCGATCAGAAGTGATTCTTACAAATCTAGCAGCAGATTCATCAAGCGAGAATGAAGTTTCGTAGGTAAAACACGAATGGCGTATTAATGCATTCGATCTGCCCTAGGAGTAAGCTCTATCATGATTTTTGCCTCCTCCTTAAGCATAGCTCGCCACCGAGTGTCTACATGCTCCACGTCCATATAGACTTTGGCCAATTCGATGAAGTTATGATAGTGACCTGCCTCAGAAACCATAAGATCGTAGTAAAAGCGCGATAGTTCCGGGTCATTGATGTTTTTCCACAGGAGTTTAAAACGTTCGCAACTTCTTGCTTCTATCAGCGCATTTAGCAATAACTTCTCTACAAGCTGCTCTTCCCTGCTCCCTCCTTTTCTAAGAATTGATCCCAACTTAGAAACGTACTCGTCTTTGCGTGGCTTACCCAGCGAATAGCCACGTTTTTTCAAGTGCTCAATGACCAATTCAAAGTGAGACCACTCCTCTGCGACTACCGGGGTAAGCATCTCTACCAGTTCTTTTTTCTCTGGAAATTGGACGATCAACGAAATGCAAGAACTGGCCGCTTTCTGTTCGCAATAAGCGTGATCAACCAGAATATCTTCGATATTTTTTTCAGCAATGTTGACCCACCTGGGGTCAGTTGGGAGTTCAAGACCCAGCGTTGTCTTTACGGCATCATCCATCAATCAAAAAACCTCCATTTTACATTTACATCCAGAACTCGAGGTTGACCAGGATAGTAAGGTGAAGCAAAGTATCCACCATCATTAGGTTGATCAATGTGAGTCCATTTTAAAGATAAAAAGAACTTATCCAAACGCATATTCAGAAATAAGTCTGCTTTGAAATACCCTTCAATTTCATATTCATCCTGAAGATAGAACTGCTGAATCTCAGGTGCATAGCTATTTGCAAAATAGGCAGACCTGGCATGCGTATCAACCCCTACTTCAAAAGGCACTAAATCATCAAACCAGTTTCCACGCCAAAAGAACCTTCCATTGAAAAATATTTCAGGAATCCTAACCTGGGCGGCACCATCTCCGGCAACTCTGGTGTAGAAGGCCTGATTCTCCAGGTGCCATCCCTCTCCTTTACTGTTTAAAAATCTTAAATTGAGATTTCCTCCTAACTTGGAGATTACGAATGTACCGGTATTCTGGACAGGTTGTCTATTCTGATCGAAATACAAATAATTTTGATAAGAAGTAAAATCTACGGTCGGAACAAGTTCAAAAAATTTGGACCTAAGATTAACATTTCCCCCCAACTGATTCGTGAAAGTTGGTTCAAATGAATTACTCCATTCATGGTGATTCCCAAAGTACCGATTGTAGATAAACGGTACGGCGTAATTACTCGTACGGTAGTAAGCATTCAGCAACGTACTGCTAAGCGTCCCCTTAAAATCATATCCTCCACCCACAATGTACGCTCCATTTGTAACCACTGAAAACTTTTCACGCCATTTAAACCTCAAATAGCCACCGATGTACTGCTCGAATGCATCAAATTCGGGATCCAGGTAATTGTAGTCAAAGTCTACCCAACGGAAACGCAGAAACGTTCGGTAAAACACGTTGGAGATATCTCCTTTTATCCCCGCCTCATTACTAAAGGAACTGAAATTAGCGCGTTGATAGGTCGAATCCTCATCAACAAAGAAATTGGGATAAAAATCAGTATAAGTATTGTAATCTGTTGTCGAAGAAGAACCTGAAAAATCCTCATAGGTATGTTGCTCTGTATGGCGATCCAATACGTGGTAAAGTTGAAGTTGTTCAGCTAGTTGGTATTCCTGAAAAAGGTGAATTCTTCTATCCTTTACATTTGTTTGCGCATCTTCCAATCGGAGTAATGCAATTTCGTATTGAAAGAGATCTGTTCTAGAACTATCAGTGTCCAGGAATCTCACACCACCCAGATCCACAGCGTTGTGATTCAATTGTGAATAGTGAAATAGCAGTTGATACGGGACTTTGGCATGCTTATAGTGCGTATAGGCGGCAAAAGCCGCACCTTCAACCTGCCTGTCACCCTGCCCGTCTCTTGCCAATTGTTTATCTACGGTAAGCCTTCTGTATTTGAATCCCACATTCCAGTTGGGATTCACATTTCGAGAAAAACCAATATCAATGATATTCCGATTCCCTCCACCTAGCATTCCAAACAAATCAAAATAAGGCGACTTGGTATCATAGTAGTTGATTATCGAAGGATCAAAAGCAAAATTTGAATACGCATTGAAACCGGAAGACCTGCCGATTGCTTGTTGGGGAACGTGAAAAACAGAGAAAGTTGGGGTCCCTATGACACCCAAATTTTGAAATTCTCGTGCGTTTCTATCAACGACCGACTGCCTTTCAAGTAGATAGATTGAAGTATCTATGGTTTGGTAGTCACCGGTGTTATTTAAGAGGTTTTCTTCACGAATGAATTTGGTGGTCTTCGGACCATATATTTGTTTGGTTGAATCATCCACTATTTGTCCAAAAAGAAGCAACGAGGACCAAACCGCTATTAATGAAAATAGTATTCGCACGGGCAAATTTAATAATTGCTTTTCGAGAAATTTCTATTTCGGTGCTGATTGCAAAAAGTATTCCTATCTTCAATCCAAAAAATAAAATATGCTTATGAAGATTGGTGAGATTGTCGATTTTCTGGAAAATTGGGCCCACCCTTCTCTACAGGAATCATATGATAACTCAGGATTGATTATTGGAGACAGGAGTGAATCCTGCCAAGCGGCATTGATCTCACTGGATGTCACTGAAGATGTGCTCGATGAAGCAATTGAAAACCAGTGCAATTTAATCCTTGCCCATCACCCGCTCATTTTTAATGGAGTAAAACGAATAGGGAAAAATCACTGGATAGACAAGTGCATTAGAAAAGCGATCAAGCATGATATTTCCATTTATGCCATCCATACCAACCTAGATAATGTTCACACGGGTGTCAATAAGAAGATTTGCGACAAGCTGTCGCTAACGGAAGTTGAGGTATTGCAGCCAAAGTCAGGCACACTTGTTAAGCTGACTGTCTTTGTCCCTGAAAGCGACAAGGACCAATTACTCAACGCAATATTTGCCGCTGGTGCCGGCCAAATTGGAGACTACGATGAGTGTAGTTTCTCTTTCACAGGTGAAGGAACCTTTAGAGGTAACGAGGCATCCAACCCGTCCATTGGGAAGCGAGGTATCAGGGAATCTGTAGCTGAGACCCGTGTAGAAGTAATGATTCAGAAGCATCTCCTGCCTGAGGTGATCAAGCAGCTAAAGAAAGTGCACCCTTACGAGGAGGTTGCCTACTACACATCGGAACTCCTCAATGTAAATCAGGAAGTCGGTTCAGGTATGATTGGCATTCTTGAAACGGAAATGAAGACCAATGATTTCTTGAACTACGTAAAAGAAAAATTGGGACTTCAAATCATAAAACATACAAACCCTGTCAAGGAAAAAATCAAACGTGTTGCAGTCTGCGGTGGGTCAGGGTCATTTTTGCTGAGGAAAGCAATCCGTAGACAAGCGGATGTCTTCATTAGCTCAGATTTTAAGTACCATGACTTTTTTGAAGCTAATAATCAAATCATTATCGCAGACATAGGGCATTATGAAAGTGAAGTATACACTAAAGACTTGCTATACGATGAATTAACTAAAACTTTCGCTAACTTTGCGTTTCGTTTGTCAAAAGTAGACACCAATCCAATCAAATATTTATAACACTGAATGGAAAATACAGTAGCTAAAAAGCTGGAAGCTTTAGAAAAACTACAAGCAATTGATTCAAAAATTGATGAAGTAAAAAAGGTTAGAGGGGCACTTCCAGAAGAGGTTCAAGATTTAGAAGACGAAATAGCTGGTTATCAAACCAGATTATCCAAACAACAAGAAGAAAAGAAAGAGCTGGAGGACGGTATTGAGGCAAATAGGAGCGCGATTAAGGATGCCGAAAAACTGATCAAAAAGTACGAAGAGCAGCAGATGAATGTTCGAAATAACCGAGAGTATGATGCGATCACCAAGGAAATCGAACTGCAGCAACTAGAAATTCAAATTCTTGAAAAGAGAATCAAGGAAGCATTTGAGGCGATAGAAGCCAAGGAGCAGGAATCAGGAGAAACAAAAGAACTTCTCGAAGAGCGAGAGAAAGACCTGAAAGGCAAGCAGGACGAACTTGAATCCATCGTACAAGAATCTGAAGCCGACGAAGAAAAAATGGATAAGGAGCGATCAAAAGCAATCAAGAATGTGGATGAGCGCTTACTGAAATCCTATGAAAAAGTGCGAGCAAATATGCGAAATGGGCTCGCGGTGGTTCCAGTAAAACGCGGAGCCTGCGGAGGTTGCTTCAATGTAGTGCCTCCTCAAAAGCAAGCTGAAATTCGTGAGAAAAAGAAAATTATTGTCTGTGAACATTGTGGCAGGATCCTCTCTGACGTGGAGGATGTAATCGAAGAGGAAGTAAAACCAAAAAGAAGAACAACCCGCAAAAAAGTCGCAGCCAAAGACTAAAGACTAAAATTCAAGGCCTCCCAATCGGAGGCTTTTTTATTTCACCCCATCTTCTGGGTTTTTCCCCTGAAACGGGCGGAAATAATCCTTAATCTCCTCAATCTCCCTTTCCATTTCTCCTGACGGGTAAAAAGGTTCATCAATGAATACCGTTTTTGTACGATAGTCAAACCCAATTTTTACGATAGGCACTCCTGATTGTACTGCTATTCGATAAAACCCGGTTTTCCAATTCGGTGAATAGCTTCTTGTACCTTCAGGAGTAATGGTCATAATAAATGAATCCTGCTCTTTATACAATTGAACTACTTGATCGACCAGGTTGGTCTTCCTGGATCGATCTACCGGGAAGCCTCCGATGAATTTCAAGAACCAGCCAACAAATGGAATCTTAAACAAAGACTTCTTTGCCAAAAAATTAGGCCTAAATCCTATCACATTTCTTGCCCCCCAGCCGACGAAGAAGTCCCAATTGCTGGTGTGCGGGGCAACGATGATTACATACTTTGAAAGGTTGGGCTTAACACCATCTATTTTCCATCCTGAAGCTCTGTAAAATGCACCTAATATTTTTGAACTTATCGACATCTTTTCAATTTATTTCTGATCCTAACTGAACTTTTAACTCACCAGACCGAACGGAGATGTACTTATATTGATCAATCTTATTTGCAATGATTCCAGAGTACACCAGGAGAAGATTGGACAATTGGGTCTTATCAACCTCATCAAAATGAGGTTCTTGTAAGTCCATATGATACATGAGCCATGGCAATAACTCATTAATGTAAAAATCGACTTGAAATTTTCCCCTCCACTCCGCTTCCTTAACTGCGACTGTATGGTAAGCATTGATAGCTTGCTTCAAGGAAAAATCTTCAATGAGGTCCAATTTTCCGGAAGAAGCAAGTGAGTTGAATGTTGTAGCGGTAGGATGATAATTATTGAGTCCAATGGCACTTTCAAAATAGACCTCTAAACTGTCATAATCTTCCGTTGCCAAAAAGCCTAGTACTTTTTCAATCGCACTGATCTGCTCTAGATTGCTTGGAATTTGGTAGTTGACGTACGTGATACTGTCTGATTCAAGTTCATCCATAAAGGATTTCACCAACGAATTCAGATCACTCTCCTTTTTGTTTCGCGCAGCACTATCGTTGACCCAAAAAGCAAGTGAGACCCCAATGATCACAGAAATCACGTTGAATAGGTGGTCAAACCAATTGACTTGCGATTTCATCTAACTGAACACACCCATCGATGAAAACTTCTCAATCCGATCGTTGATCCGCTGTTCAGGTGTTAGTTGCATTAGTTCTTTGGTGCTTTTAAGAATGGTCTTTTTTAACTCATTGGCAGAAGCATTAAGATCTGTATGCGCTCCTCCAACGGGCTCCTTAATGATGCCATCAATAAGCTTATTCTTCAACATGTCATTTGCTGTCAGCTTTAAAGCTTCTGCTGCCTGTTCTTTGTAATCCCAGCTTCTCCACAGAATGGACGAACAAGATTCAGGGGAAATTACCGAATACCACGTATTTTCCATCATGAGTACCTGATCGCCGATTGCAATTCCCAAGGCCCCTCCAGATGCACCCTCACCTATGACTATGCAAATCACAGGCACCTTCAGCATCATCATTTCCTTCAGGTTTCGTGCAATGGCCTCCCCTTGCCCCCTTTCTTCTGCCTCCAGACCTGGATATGCTCCTGGGGTGTCAATCAATGTAACGATAGGTTTATTGAATTTCTCAGCCATCTTCATCAGCCTTAGGGCTTTTCGGTACCCTTCGGGGTTAGCCATTCCAAAATTCCGCATCTGACGTTGCTTTGTAGATCTTCCCTTCTGCTGGCCAATGAACATGAACGGTACCTCCTCGACTGTCCCAAAACCACCTACCATTGCCTTATCATCGGATACGGTTCGGTCCCCATGCAATTCAATGAAATCCCCGGTTATTTCGTAGATGTAGTCAAGCGCATAAGGTCTGTCTGGGTGACGAGACAGCTGAACCCGTTGCCACCTGGTTAGGTTGGAAAATGTATCTTTCTTCAATTTTACAATTTTCTTCTCCAGTTGTTGCACAGCATCCGTCACATCCACATCACTGGTTTTCGCCAATTCCTTCATGTCAGTAAGCTTGGATTCCAATTCAGCAATTGGCTTTTCAAAATCTAATAGCATAGGTTTTTTGATTGTTTCGCAAACTTACCCATGAATGTAGAAAAGAGTTTAACAATAAATAAATTATTGGTTTGTTCATTGTTCAAATCGCAGAAACAATTAGTTTTGCAACTCCTTAAAAAGGAGGTCCGGTAGTTCAGTTGGTTAGAATGCCTGCCTGTCACGCAGGAGGTCGCGGGTTCGAGTCCCGTCCGGACCGCTTAAAAGCTCCTTAGATTATTCTGAGGAGCTTTTTTGTTGGCCCATAAAACTTGCTGAACCGGCTGCTTCAGCTGCTCAATTCAATTAATGGATCTACCCCTCCCAACGAGCTCATTGAAGCTACACTCGCTTCTACCTTCGTGCTATCAATCATTGCACTCCATTGTGCGAGGAAAGACTGCTTCGCTTTCAAAAGGCTAACAATCAAATCTAAAAAAGATACGTACTGTAATTCGCCAAGATGCCTATCCGGAGGCTTCAAGATGCCCATCTCCAAAGCTTTTGATACGTATCATTTTAGCTTATTATTTTTTGGGACTTTTTCATGCTTGATTGAAACCAGTTCTCTTCTTCTATTATTATTGTTTCGACTCACCTGAGGACATAGATATATGCCTCGACCTGCTCATCGCTATCTTTTATCTGTACCCGTGTATTTGATCTTATGTAGTCGGCTCCCTCAAACTCATCCATTACCTTCAAGTAGGATTCGAGATTCTCAGAAAAAAATACGTCTCCTTCAACGATTTCCGCTTGATCATCGATTCTAATTCCAGGAAAGCCAAGCTTACTTCCCCAGCCTTCATCAAAAAGCTTTCCTCGTACAAATCCCTTTTTCCAAAACCCTCCAATCTTTTGTAGTTTATGCTCATTGGGTTTTCCTGGACCAAGAGATCCATAGACGAAAAGTGCTTTCATTTTTTCGATTTTATTTTAACTAGGCAGACAGATCTCCCAAGCCCATTTGCACCACACAAAATACCTATTTTTTGTACCATCTGGCTGATGGAAGTATCAGTTTGGCTACTTTAGTATGATACGAGGTCAAAACTTGTAGAAATTTAATGAAATTCAATGATTCATTGCTTATGAAACGAACTACTTATCTACTCCTACTGATTCTAACAACCTCCATTTGCGCGCAGAAAATCGAACGCATAGAGCCTCCCATTTGGTGGACAGGCATGCAAAACCCTGAACTGCAAATCATGTTGTATGGAGAAGGAATAGGCGCGCTGGCCCCTTCTCTGGAAGGTCAGAATGTTCGGCTCACCAGCACGCGAAGACTTGAAAACCCCAACTACCTCGTACTGGATTTGATCATATCAGAAGAAGCAAGAGCACAAAATCTGAAGATTAATTTATCAAGTCGGGGAAAAATTAAAACTACGATCAACTATGAACTAAAAGACCGGAATCAAAACTACATCACAAGAGAAAGCTTCGGAGCTTCAGATGTACTTTATCTCATCACTCCCGATCGTTTTGTAAACGGGGACCCCTCCAACGATGAAGTCTCGGGGATGAAAGAACTGCCGAACCGAGCGCTGAAAGGTGGTCGTCATGGCGGAGATATTGAGGGTATCATCCAAAGTCTGGACTACATCAAAAGTATGGGTTTTACTGCCATTTGGCTAAATCCAGTACTTGAAAATGATATGCCAGATTATTCATACCATGGATATGCCACAACGGACTTTTACCAAGTAGACCAACGATACGGTTCCAATGGAAAGTATGTAGAACTCGTTGAGGAAGCACATTCAAAAGGGATCAAAGTGATTATGGATATGATCGTTAACCATAGCGGGTCCGAACACTGGTGGATGAAAGATGTTCCTGCATCTGACTGGTTTAATTATCAGTCACAAAATCTTCAGGGGGACAATTATCAAATTACTACTCATAGAAAAACAACCATCCAGGACCCGTACATTTCGGACATCGACTTGAAAGAGTTCACCGATGGTTGGTTTGTTCCGACAATGCCTGATTTGAATCAACGAAATAAGATCATGGCAACTTACCTCATCCAAAATTCAATTTGGTGGATAGAATATTCCGGGATTGATGGTATTAGGATGGATACCTACCCCTACCCTGACAAAGAATTCATGACCGATTGGACTTGCAAAATCCAGGCAGAGTATCCAAACTTCAACACGGTGGGAGAAGAATGGTATGAAGACCCCGCAATTGTATCTTTCTGGCAGCAGGATAAGATAAATGCAAATGGCTACGAATCATGTCTTCCCAGCCTTATGGACTTTCCCTTACAGGCCAAGGTCGCTCAAGCCTTGAATGAAGATGAAAGTGACTGGTCGGGTTGGATGAAAGCGTACGTCACATTAGCCCTTGATTTTCAGTACCCACATCCAGAGGAGCTTGTTGTGTTTCCTGATAATCACGATATGAGTCGATTTTACACGCAGGTGGATGAAGATCTTGACTTGTTCAAACTAGGTATTGCATACTTTTTGACTGTGAGAGGGACACCCCAAATTTATTATGGAACGGAGGTTTTGATGAAGAACCCTGGAACAGGAGACCACGGCATTATTCGAAGCGATTTCCCAGGTGGCTGGGATGGAGACTCTGTTAATGCTTTTACTGGAGCAGGGCTTTCCGCTGATCAAAAAGAAGCTCAGCAATTTCTCAAAACCATTCTAAACTGGCGAAAAGATCAATCGGCCGTGCACTACGGCAAACTTTTACATTTTAATCCGAAGGATGGAATTTACGTACTATTCAGATATAATGAGAACGACAAAGTCATGGTCGTGCTTAGCAAAAACGAAAAGGACATGACGCTTGATCTTTCCAGATTCGCTGAGATCATCGCTGGAAATGAATCAGGAACTGAAATCATCAGTGGAAAAAGGATCCAATTCGATGGAAGCCTTGTGGTCCCTGCACGATCTCCTATGATCATTGACTTGAATTAAGACCATCGATTTTTATAAACTTCCTTACCTCACGATATCCGTACCGTGCTAGACTTTGTGTCGAATGACCTTCGTGTTAGAGGGAGTTTAGCAGATTGCGAGCTATTTCTCTGCTTGAAGTGACCAATCTCGGAAAGCCAACGAAACACTGACAATATTTGGTGCTTCTCTTCGTATTAGGCTAAATGCCGCTTTATGAATATTCAAATAATAGAATAAATTCATTGTAATTCAGCTCAGCTTTGTGTTTTAATCCTGAAATATTGATAGTTCATAGGCCTAAATGACCATATTATCTATTTTTAATAAATGCATAACATTTTTTACTATGCCTGCTTACCAAAAGTCGAATTATATCACTACCTTCGAGGTATCACTAAGTTTTTAATAGCTATTTTACCTATATATCACTAAGTATAAAATGAAATAAGAATTAGCTAAAATTTAAATTATGTATTACCGCCTGAACAACCGCCGCAAAGCTTCTGAGAAGAAGAGTATCCTGATAATTGAAGACAATAAGTTTATGTTGTCTTTACTTACCAACATCCTAAGCGAAGATTTTTCCGTTCAAACATTTACCTGTGCAAATGATGCCAGGTTTTGGATTGGAGAGGGAAACAACGTCGATGTCATCATATCTGACATCAACCTTGACCAATCGAGTGGAATTGATTTTGCAAAACAATTGAAGTCTGATGATCAACTCAAAGACATTCCTTTCATCTTCCTTTCTGGAATGGATGAGAGAGAATTGAACTACGATTCAGGTGATCTTTTGTATGACGCCTTTATCAATAAACCATTTAATCCTGGTGTATTGATTGATCAGATCAAGGAAGTTGCGTAACTTAGGTAATTTGGTGAAGAACAAATGAATCAGGGTTCTGATTTGATCCTTAATTTGGATGCTATCCAAAGGGATTACATTATTCATACGTCAAACAAGGTAGAAAGCAGAAAAGCTAAACCTACCATCCTGTACTTAGGAGACAGAAACCTGAAGTATATCAAGGAATTTGAAAACAAAGGATATACTCTGGTACAAACACTCAAGGCAAAAGCCCTTCATTCCCTAATGAGCCAATGGTCAATTGAAAAAGACGGAATGCCATTAGCTATTATCGTCGACGACCAGTTTCTACCTACCCTACTTCTTGAGAATCTCAATAGCTTAAGAAAATCGTTTCCATTTGCAGGTGTCCCGGTCTTTGCCTTTGCGAAGAAAAAAGATAAGATCGCCCTATCTGCCATTAACTCTTTGCAAATTGATGATTACGAGCCCTATCCCATAAAGCCTGATCAACTAGCAGCCAAAGTAGACGTATATCATACACTTAAAAAGGCTGGTATTTCTACCTGGGGGATTTCAGCAGAAAGAGAATTCAATCTGGATGAAAAGAATGCTGTTTGGGCACATAAGAGGCTTTTTGATATAATAATTGCCTCTATAGGTCTTCTATTGGCCTCCCCCATTCTTTTGCTCGCCACCATCGCAATAAAGTTGGAATCAAAAGGACCTGTCTGTTATTTTTCGAAAAGAGCAGGTAGAAACTACAGGGTTTTTAAATTTTATAAGTTAAGATCAATGTATCCAGATGCAGATCAAAGACTCGAGGAATTAA
>CAZQDI010000062.1:0-20847 GCA_964591785.1 uncultured Roseivirgaceae bacterium | reverse complement strand
TTGACTGCCACGTCCAATTCTTTAATGGCTGCCTGCACACTGTTGGTGGTGATGATATTATCGCCCGTGGGATCGTACGTTACACCCAGGGCATCCTGAATTTCGTTCAGGGGGTCACTGTCTCCGTCGCCGGTATTCACTGCCACATCCAGTTCCTTAATCGCGGCTTGTACGTTGTTGGTCGTGATGATGTTATCTCCCGTGGGATCGTAATTCACGCCCAAAGCATCCTGAATTTCGTTCAAGGGGTCACTGTCTGCATCATCCACATTCAAAGTCAGCGTGGACCCGGATGATAAGCTGATGTTGCCTGCAGAAGCATCGGTGCTGATGTCCTGAATCTCGTTGAGTGGATCACCATCTCCGTCTCCGGTATTCACTGCCACATCCAGTTCCTTAATCGCGGCTTGTACGTTGTTGGTCGTGATGATGTTATCTCCCGTGGGATCGTAATTCACGCCCAAAGCATCCTGAATTTCGTTCAAGGGGTCACTGTCTGCATCATCCACATTCAAAGTCAGCGTGGACCCGGATGATAAGCTGATATTACCAGCGGTCGCATCCGTACTAATATCTTGAATCACCACTCCTTCCACAGCAGTTTCCAGTTCCTGCAGCGCTCCGGTTAACGAAGCATTGTCAGTAATGGTGGTACCAGTAAATGTTCCTAAAGGAGTAGTCGCCTCGTCAAAATCATCCGTAGCATCCACATCCAGCGCGGTGGCTCCATTGACAATCGAAGTAGCGTTCGCAACATCGTTAGCTAATTGTCCACCCACTGTTGATACCACCGTTGCTCCCTGCGTCCCAGTCACATCTCCGGTAAGGGATCCACTAAATGAAGTACTGGTCACTCCTGTCAATGCACTTCCATCTAGCGCAGGAAGATTTCCAAATCCGTCCAATTGTACGATGTCACCTGCATCCGTCCCCACGTTCACTCCTAATTCATTCCCTACCGTACCATCACCCACCAAAGTTCCATTGGCAGCCACAGACGTGATACCATTGCTATTGCCCACATTAATGACGATCCAGGCGGTACCGCTCCAAAAGTAAAAGCGTTCGTCTTCCTCATCGTAGACCATCAGCCCTTCATCCGCAGTCCCCAATGTCATACCAGTTCGCTGGGCATTGGTGAGCTTAGGAATTAAAAGGCCCTGATCATTGCCCGGGGAAACCAGATGCAAGACTGCGTTGGGATTGGGACTTTCTACATTTATCCCTGCAGAAAACTCCTGAGCGAAAACAAAATGGCCAATAACAAAAAGTAAAAAAGCAAGTGGAAACCTTGCTAGTGCGGAAATTTGATTGGTAAACATTACTTAGTGAGTGTGATTAAAACTGGATGAAGGTAGTAAAAGACCAGCTTCTAATGAACGGAAGACAGTAAGAGTTTCCAAAGAGTTAGATTAAAGCGCTCTTTTCTTCTGTGAGCATCCTTCCAGATAAGATCAGCATTTTGCCAAATTTGGACGTTGAAAAGCTAACACATTTGACCCATTCTCACATCCAAAAGAGGTAAACCTGTGTCCAAAGAGTCATGAAGATTTTAGTCTATTCAATCGCCCTAATCCTCCTATTCAATCTCCATGCACAGAAATTGGAAATGAGGGTGGGGTTAGGCGCTAACATCACCGATCAGGAGTTATCAGCCAATCACTCGCTGGAATCAATGGTTTTTTTCCTTGAACCAAGTATTGCTTTGTCTGAAAAGGCACACATTCACTACAGTATTGAACCTGGGGTGAAGTTTGCAGGCGAGGTCATCCAAACTTCCTTACCTCCACAAAAGTTTGGGGCCAATTACTTACTGAATCAATATTTGAAGTACCTCCATCACCTTGGTCGTGGTAGAATCTACATCGGAAGCGGTTACCTACTTCATTTCCAGCGACCCTACCGAACAAATTTTGGAGACGAGGGGCAGGTTTTGTCCACGGAAAGGTTTAACCAGACTGGTCACGGGGTGAGTATCTATGCCGGTTCTCATCTTGGTCGGATGTCGTTCGAAACTTCCTTTCACTACATGTTTGGAACGTTTAACAATTTCGCTGGAATCAAGCTTGGATACAAAATCCTGTAATCTCCGGCTACATGACCACAGGCCAAAAAATAATATCTACTCGTCTATTGAGGTACCTTCCTCTCCATGTAGCATTATCGTACACAGGGTTGAATTGACCAAAATCTCGGATTTCGATTTGGTTGGTCTTGAAATCCAGGTTCAATAGACTTTCAATGGCAGCTTTACCCCTCATTTCGGAAAGCCATTCATTGAACTCCGCTCCTCCAATATTATCCGTATGGCTGTGAATGGTAATCGTATAGTCTTTCAGGTCTGGAATAGAATCCACCAGGTGCTTCAATTCTAAAAACTGCTCTTCATCGATGTAATAACTACCTCCGCCAAAATAGATGCTCTTTAGTATGTAAGCTTGAGGTTCCTCCTGAGCAATTCCGAATGCCGGGATTATTAATACCAAAAGGAAGACTACAAACTTCATATCGAAAGAACGCCTGACCTTAAGTTCGTGTTTCGGATTACACATATAAAACTTATTTGCCACTCATCAAGCAAGATAACATAGTCTTGAGCTTAGTCACTATCTTCGGGTTCCAAATAACCTAAGCAATAGCATGAAGAATACACTCCTCACTTTTTTACTGATCCTAAGTGTCGGTGCATTGAGCCAAAAGCTCGACATGGAGGTCCTAAAAAATATGAAGCCGCGAAGCATTGGGCCAGCCGGCATGTCAGGAAGAATTACTTCCATAGATGTAGTAACCAATAATCCAGATGTAATGTATGTCGGAGCCGCATCCGGCGGTGTCTGGAAATCTACAAGTGGCGGGATTGACTGGGAGCCGATTTTTAACGACCAAACAACAGCTTCCATTGGTGCGATTGCCATTCAACAATCTAACCCATCCACGATCTGGGTTGGTACGGGAGAAGGAAACCCAAGAAATTCATTGAATGGTGGGGATGGAGTGTACAAGACCTTGGACGGTGGAAAGACCTGGAATAAAATGGGCCTGGAAAAAACACGCCACATCCACCGAATTATCATCGACCCAACAGATCCCAACACCGTCTATGTTGGTGCCATCGGGTCTCCCTGGGGAGAACATCAGGAACGCGGTGTATTTAAGACTACCGACGGTGGAAAAACATGGAATCAAATTTTATTTACTAATATCAGATCGGGCATCGCAGAGCTGGTCATGGATCCTACCAACCCCAACAAACTCATTGCAGCTATGTGGGAACATAAACGTGACCCGTGGTTCTTTAAATCAGGAGGTCCCGGGTCGGGTATCTACGTAACTTTCGATGGCGGTGAGACCTGGGAACAAAGAACGGATGAAGATGGACTACCTAAAGGTGACCTGGGCAGAATTGGATTAGCCATTGCACCTTCAAGACCCAACATTGTTTATGCATTGATCGAATCAAAGAAAAACGCACTTTATAAATCGATAGACGGTGGATTTGAATGGAAAAAAGTAAATGACGGAAGTGATATTGGCAACCGTCCCTTTTACTACTCCGAAATATATGTTGATCCTGTGAATGAGAATAGGATTTACAGCATCTTCACCTATGTAAATGTCAGCGTAGATGGTGGCAAATCATTCACTCAATTGATGCCTGCATACGGCGTTAGCAACGGAGTTCACCCGGACCACCATGCCTGGTACATCCATCCGGAAAACCCAAACTTCATGATGGATGGAAACGACGGGGGTGTGAACATCACGAAGGACCGTGGCGAGACCTGGCGCTTCGTAGAAAACCTTCCAGTTGGACAGTTTTATCACATTGCAGTGGATCATGAGACTCCATACAACATCTACGGTGGAATGCAGGACAATGGCACCTGGGCTGGCCCCGCCTACGTCTGGAAAGCGCAAGGCATCCGAAATCACTACTGGCAGGAAGTATCCTTTGGCGATGGGTTTGACGTTCTTCCTGACCCCAGAGACAGCCGATATGGCATTTCAACAGCTCAGCAGGGTTTTGCGGGGATTTATGATCGCAAAACAGGTTACAACGAAAGTGTAAGACCTACCTACCCCGAAGGCGATGTGGAACTTCGGTTCAATTGGAACGTGGGGATGGCGCGCGACCCACAAAGCCCATCCACCGTGTACTTTGGAAGTCAATTTGTTCACAAGAGCTCGGACAATGGTCAAAACTGGGAAATCATTAGCCCTGATCTCACCACCAATGACCCTGAAAAACAAAAGCAAGGTGAAAGCGGAGGGTTGACCATGGATGCAACCGGTGCAGAAAACTACTGCACCATTATCGTCATCGAACCTTCTCCCTTAAATTCAGATCTCTTGTGGGTAGGTACTGACGATGGAAACGTCCAGGTTTCCCGCAATGGTGGCGATAGTTGGAGCAATGTCTCAGGTAATCTCCCGGGCCTGCCGGCTGGCACCTGGATCACCCAGATCAAGGCTTCGAACAAAAATGAAGGTGAAGCCCTTTTGGTTGCCAACGATTATCGACGATTCAACTATACCCCCTACGCATTCCGATCCAGGGATTATGGCCAGACGTGGGAGCGCATTGTGGATGAAAATGACGTGATCAGCTATGCCTTAAGTATTGTGGAAGACCCTGTGGAATCAAGGTTGCTGTTTCTTGGTACTGATGACGGACTGTATGTAAGTATTGATGCTGGCAGCAATTGGACCAAATGGGATGCTGAGAGCTTTCCTACCACAAATGCCTATGATCTGATTATCCATCCAAAAGAGCATGACCTCGTCATTGGGACATTCGGCCGGGCCATTTGGGTTCTTGACGATATACGCCCACTCAGAGAACTTGCTACCAATGGAGCAGCTGTT
Source organism: uncultured Roseivirgaceae bacterium (assembly GCA_964591785.1). GTDB lineage: Bacteria > Bacteroidota > Bacteroidia > Cytophagales > Cyclobacteriaceae > Ekhidna. Next base: position 15,981 of record CAZQDI010000062.1, on the reverse strand, counting down.
CTCTCAAGTACCTTAAAAGTTTACGACCCCCCGATCGCCTATGCAGCTTCCAATCAACAACCGAAAGGGAGTAGGTTTGGAGGAGACGCCCTATACAATGGTGAAAATAGACCCTACGGAGCCATGATCACCTACTCCATCAACAGACCGGAGAAAAAGAAAGTGACAGAAATGGATGATAGTGGCAGTAAAAAGAAAAAGAAGCGCAAGCAGGAAGCCCCTGAAGAGGAAATGAAAGCTGAGAAAGATGAAAAGATCGCCTACGATTCCTTAGTGGTTGAACTATTTGATGGAGATGAACTGATCAGGACGTTGAAGTCAAAAGCCCCAAAGGACAACGGCATTCATAGAACCTTCTGGTACATGGATGAAAAGGGTGTAAGTCGAATTCGAAGAAATGATCGAAGAGGCAATCGTGAGCCTGGCGGGGTCACCGTGAAACCAGGGAGCTATAAAGTTCGGTTGACTTTTGGTGATCAAATGGATAGTACGACTATTGAAGTAAAGTATGACCCACGAACGGTCCTTACTACTAGTGCCATTACGGCAAAGTATGATGCCTTAAAAGACCTGGAGGCCGGTTATGCCTTAGGAATCAAAGCCGTAGAGCGACTGAAGGAAAGCGTGAAAATTGCAAAGGGCATTCAGAAAGATCTAAAAAAGAAAGACAAGGATGGTTTCAAGGATCAAATTGAATTATCTAAGAATACGATAGACACCTTAAATAGCATGCTCGACATCTTCCTTGGTAAGGAAGATGATCGTCAGGGAATCACAAGAAATCAACCCAATAGTATTAACAACTACTACTTTGGTGCCTACCGATATGTACAAAATGGACTACATGCCCCGGGTGAGACAGAAAATAATCTGATCAACAGATTCCAGGATGAATTAGCCAAAGTCATTGAAATGGTTAATGGATACTATGCCAATGAATGGCCCAAGTATCGAGAGGCTGTTGAGAGTTTAGACACCTCCCCTTTCAAGGACTATGAAGAAATAAAAGAATAACCTCCAAGGGCTTGCACTGTCAAGCCCTTTATTTTTGTGCTCATGAAACACATGCTCGATGACATCAACCCAACGGAAAAAATTCCGGGATTTTACGGCAGATTCGTACACATGGAAGGCTTTACGCTTGCCTTCTGGGAAGTAAAAGCAGGTGCAGTTTTGCCAGAACACAGCCATGTAAACGAACAAAGTTCACAGGTTCTGGAGGGACAATTTGAACTTACAATAGACGGAAAAACCGAAGTGTATGAACCTGGTCAGGTCGCAACAGTCCCAGCTCACAGTGTGCACTCAGGCAGGGCGCTTACCGATTGTAAAATTACGGATGTATTCTCTCCGGCCCGGCCCGAGTACTCGAACGATTAATTTACTTTCAAAAAATTGATAAAGAGTTCGTTTCCCTGCCTCGGTGGAATCGAGTTATAGGCCAATTCCAGCACCTTCAGTTCGTATTTTGGACCAAACAGTTGCCGGTATTCTCCAGCCGATCCACCATACGGAGGACCATCTATATTCATAGGTCGATTCCAAAGTAGCCCCACCAGTCTACCATCTTCACTTAACAGTTCATGGGTCTTATTGACATAGCTCGCACGAAGGTCCGGGTCAATCGCGCAAAAAAATGTTTGTTCTATGATCAGGTCATATTTACCTACGTGCTCAAAAAAATCTTCCCGCATAAGGTTCGACTCTGGGAAAGTAGGAAATCTTGATCTGAACGAATCCAGCGGAGATTGGGCAAAATCCAGTACGAAGACATGCTGAAATCCTAGTTCCCACAAATAACCAGCCTCATAAGCGTTGCCTGCTCCTGGAATTAGTATTTTCAGATGGTTGTTCTTGAGCTGGTCAAAATAGCTCTTGAGAGGTGTGGAAACGTATCCGATATCCCACCCTGTAGACTGATTTTGATAGCGTTGCTCCCAATAGTTATCATCTAATTGTACGGACATGAACCTGATAACTGGTAGACGTGCTGAATAGTTTCTTCAGTGCTTGGCGATCAGCCCTTTTGTTAACTCATTAAGTTTTTCCATCTTCTCCTCAAAATCACCTTTCAACGTTTTTCGGTAGGTATCTAGATTGACCACCATTTCATCTACTTTTTCCGGAATCACTTCCTCAAAAAACTGACGCAATCGCTTGGCCGTGGTAGGTGATTTACCATTGGTTGAAATCGCAATTTTCACATTGCCTTTGGTGACGATGCCTCCCAGGTAAAAATCACAGAGTGGCGGATTATCTGCCACATTTACCAACAGATGCCTGGACCTGCATTGCTCATATATCGCAACATTTAAATCATGATCGTCAGTTGCCACAATCACTAACTGATGTCCATCCAAATCGCTGATTTCATAAGGTTTTACGTTCGTCGCTACTTCGTTAGACGTCGCCAGCTGCATTGTTCCCTCTCGGAAAAAAGTTGCTACCATGGTCACATGGGCATCCGGACTGGATTTGAGAAGGAAGTTGAGCTTTTCTTCAGCAACCAGACCTCCACCCACGATCAATACATTCAGTTGACTAAGCTTCAAAAAGACGGGATAGAGGGTATTGCGTTCCATTGCCTTAAGCTAACTGCAACATGTGCTTTGATTGCAGATCAGCATAAATCTCTTTGAGTTGGTGTGAATGGCGCACGACTTCTCCAATCACAAGAATTGCTGGCGTGGAGATCTGTTTGACTGCAACTTCCTCGACGATGGAAGCCATGGTTCCTACTGCGTACTTTTCGTTAGCCATCGTTCCATTTTGAATCACCGCAATTGGAGTTGACTGCCTGTTTAGCTCTTGGTAGATCCGGACAACTTCTGGAAGTTTTCCAAAACCCATCAAAACGACAATGGTCGCAGTTGTTCTCGCAGCATGAATAAGATCTTCCGAGAGCTTTTGTGTACTGGTAGTGCCCGTAATCACCCAAAAGCTTTCCGACACATGTCTTTGTGTGACGGCAATGCCCAAGCTAGCAGGAACCGAAGTACTCGAAGTAATTCCCGGTACGAATCCAATTTCTATTCCAAAGCTGGAGGCATATTCGATTTCCTCCGAACCTCTTCCAAAAACGAAGGGATCTCCTCCTTTCAGCCTTACCACATGACCATCGGAAAAAGCATACTTAACAATCAACTCATGGATCTTCTCTTGGGAATATACCTTGGTGCCTTTTCGTTTTCCAACGAAAATTTTCTTTGCTGTAGGTGCATGCGCCAACAATCTTCGGTCCAGCAACGCATCATACAATACGACGTCAGCTGAATTTAGCGCTTTGACCCCTTTGAGTGTAAACAGCTCAGGATCACCGGGACCTGCCCCGACCAGTGTAAATTTAGGCTTATGCATCGACCAATTCCTTTACACGGTAGCTATCTACTTTCTGATAAAAGTCTCTTGCATCATTCAGGTAGCTCCTTGCAAAACCTTCAGCTGGTTCATTCTGGTTGATTTGATAAGCAAAATCTTGGAAGGAACCCGAAAGGTCAATTTTGGCTTGGCTAACATAAAATTCCTCGAACCCATCAATAATGCTTGCCTGACTATTGGTCTTCAACCCATCAGAGGTCATAATAGCCTTTGCAGAATTTACAATAGCTGTGTAGGAGTGGTAGATTGAGTCTGCCCATTTCTTCTCATCCAGTGATTTCTGAGCTAAATCCAATTTTTCTTCGCTTTCAAAAAGTAGCGTGGTCACCAGATCTATGACCACTCCAGCACATTCTCCAATACCAATTTCTTTCACATAATTCTCCTGATGTCCCCAATCAACAAAATCCTCAGGGGACAGATCGGACGTATCTGAAAGCGATTTCAACAGATCAAAGAAATAAATCTTGCCTTGTCTATCGTAGTAATTCAGGAAGCTTTCTTCTTGCTCAGCGTTGGCTTCAAAATCAATAAAAATCCTTCTGAGGGCCTCGGGGCCACGTTTGCTGGGTATTTTAATGACTTTGTCAGCAAATCTACCCGCACCATTACCCAGGACGCCTCCTCCCAGTAACACTTGCAAGGCAGGAGCAGTCAATTTTCCTGACTTGATACTCATCCCCTGGAATCCAATATGCGCCATATTATGTTGTCCACAAGCGTTCATACAACCACTAATTTTAATGGTGATGTCCTCATTTTCAATGTATTGTGGAAACTCTGACTCAATCAGTTTTTCCAGTTCCCTGGCAATACCCGTACTGCTGGCAATGCCTAGATTACAGGTATCTGTTCCTGGACATGCTGTAATATCTTTTGTCGTATTAAATCCGGGATCAACAAATCCAAGTTGCTTCAGCTCCTGATAGAAATAGGGTACCAGATCTTCCTTTACGTGTCGGATCAGGATATCTTGTCTTAACGTAAAGCGTAGCTCATTTCCGGCACATTGTTTTATTAAGTCTGCAAGCTTTCTTGCTTTATCAGTATAGAAGTCACCTAACTGTACCTTCACACCGATTGCCACCAGACCGGTTTGTTTTTGCTGAAAAACATTGGTCTTTGACCAAAGTCGAAAAGCAGGGTCATCATCTACCGTAACTTCGTATGGTTTTACCTCAGGGAGTACTACCTCATGCTCAAAAGGCGTTGTATCAATCAAGTATTCGGAATAACCCAAGGCCTTTTGCTCTTGTGCTACAAGACGCAGGAACTCATCAACACCAATGTCATTAATCAGGAACTTTAGCCGAGCTTTATTTCTCCTACTACGTTCTCCATAGCGATCAAAGACCCGCAAGACTCCTTCGATCAAAGGAATTAAATTTTTCGTCTCCAGAAATTCATCAATCACCAGTCCATGATGAGGTTGAGAACCAAGTCCCCCCCCGAGTAATACTTTGAAACCATGAACGACAGACCCGTTGCTTGATTTGGTCTTTGCGACAAAACCCAAATCATGCATAAATGCCAAGGCATCATCCTGATCAGACCCGGAAAAAGAGATTTTAAATTTTCTACCCATTTCCTGGCAGAAAGGATTTCTTAGAAAGAATTGAAACGTCTCATGCGCATACGGAGTAACATCAAATGCTTCTTTTGGATCAACGCCAGCCATGGGACTGGCCGTGATGTTACGAACTGTATTCCCACAAGCCTCACGCAAGGTGATATCATCTTTTTCAAGTTGAGCCCATAACTCCGGAGTCCTATCCAAACTAACGTGATGGATTTGGATGTCCTGACGAGTGGTAATATGCAATCGGCCTGTGGAGTATTCATCAGAGACATCGGAAATTCTCCTCAATTGCTCACTGGTCACTTTACCATAAGGCAATTTGATCCGGATCATCTGAACACCCTGTTGGCGTTGGCCATACACACCTCTTGCTAACCTCAGCGACCTGAACTTTTCTTCGTCAATCTTGCCTTCATGGAACAGATGGATCTTCTTTTCCAGATCGAGTATGTCCTGCTCCACTAAAGGGTTTTCAATTTCTGTTCTAAAACTCTGCATCTCTTCCGCTCAGTTAATTTAATCGTCTATCCAATTAAATGGATCCCACATTCTCGTGATTGTAGGGCCTTGACCGGGTCAAAATAGGCCGTATTCTTCGGAAGACCATTTACCTTGATGTAATCATCGAGGTCCTCGTCAGACCAGTAGTAGAATGGACTGATTTTTAAAACCCCTTCTTTGCTGTAGCTCAGAATATCCAATGAATTACGATACTCGGTTTGTCTGACCCGAATATTTGTAAACCAGACTTCCGGCTGATGCTCTTTCAATGCTCGACGGAAGGGTTCGAGCTTCACAAGCTCGGTAAATGCTTCATGCTTTGGGTCGTCGACGGTAGGCAGTCCTAGTGTAACATCGGTAAATGCCTTGGTTTGTCTTGGAACATAGATATTGATGTTCAATTTGTACTCACTGATCAATTTCTGAGCATGTTCGTACGTCTCATAATTATTATATCCTGTGTCACACCAAATAACATCTATGGAGGGATCTTTCTTTGAAAAAGTAGACAAAAGCACTGAAGAATAAACTCCAAAGCTGGTGGTTACGATTCGTTTATTTGACAACGTTAATGCCCATTCAATGATCTCGTCAGGTGTTTTGTGACGCAATAGTTCGTTTTGAGCTGTTAAATCAATCGGATGCATAGTTTAATTAATCTTTTAATCCTATAGAGTTAGTAGGATTATGCAAACGTAGAATAGTTTATCTAGTTGCAAAAACTTTTAGCTAATTAAATCCGAAATAAAAGTGTTGTTGTAGATATCCAATGCACTGTCTCTCACTTTGACCATCAACAGATGCACCTCACAAGTTGCTTCATTCTTGCAGTCTTCGCACTTCTCGTAGAAATTTAGGCTGACACAAGGGACTGGCGCAATGGGTCCCTCAAGTACTCGATAGACCTCTGAAATGGAGATTGTGGCTGCATCTTTAAGCAAATAATAACCGCCTCCCTTGCCTTTGCGAGACCCCAGGTATCCAGCTTTCTTCAATTCCAGCATAATACTTTCGAGAAACTTTCTTGGGATTTTCTCCCGCTCCGAGATAGAAGAAATCTGTACCTTCTCTTGCGATTCCTGGCTCGCCAGATGTATAAGAGCTTTCAAGCCATATTTGGTTTTTTTAGAAATCACATGTTAAAAGTAACGAACCCATTGAAAACTCTTGCGCTGAACTCGAATGTCGGTTCGGATGTTACTTTTGCGAGACATTCAATCAATTTAAAATCATCATGGATAACAGGAAGTATCTCCCAATCATCGTTATTGCCGCAGTTGCGATTATTATTATTTTTTCATTTGCCAGTAGGATCTTTTTTCGAGTCGAAGCTTCAGAACGTGCGGTGCTGTTTAGATCGCTCAGTGGAACACTAGAGAAAGACAATATCATTGGACCCGGCTGGAACATCAAGGCACCCTGGAACGATGTCTATATTTATGAAGTCTCAGAAAGCAAAATTGAGGAGACCATGGACGTTCTCGATAAAAACGGCCTCAATATCAGCGTGGACGTAACCATCAGGTTCCATCCAATGTATGATGCTATTGGAACCATCCACGAAAATTTTAGAGGTGATTATATCCAACGCTTGGTTATCCCTGAAGGAAGGTCTACGGTAAGGCAAGTAATGGGTAGGTATACTGCTGAAGAAATCTATTCGACAAAAAGACCAGAAGTAGAAGCAGCAATTAAGGAAGAAACCAGACAGGTACTTAGTGCTCCGGGCAACGAAGTAGAAATGAAGAGCTTGCTGATCAGATCCATTAAACATCCGGATCAAATCAAAATGGAAATTGAAAATAAGCTAAAGCAAGAACAAGAAGCACTTGCGTACCAGTTCAGGTTGGAAAAAGAAAAGAGTGAAGCAGAAAGAAAGCGGATTGCAGCTGAAGGCGAAGCCACTGCAAATAATATTATCAATGGTAGTTTGACCCCTGCGCTGCTTCGAATGAGGGGAATTGAGGCGACGAAGGAAATAGCCAATTCACCGAATGCCAAAGTGATTGTTGTTGGAGGTGGTGAAGATGGATTGCCATTAATTCTGAATGGAAACTAAATCTTCGAAATCTAGTTAAGAATACGTATTTTAGAGATTAAAATTTAAATAGCATTAACAGTAGTAAAAAATGTCCAAAACTGCCAAAATAACCATTGACGATAAATCCTTTGAACTGCCGATGACAGAAGGCACGGAACAAGAACAAGCGATAGACATCAGTTCGTTTCGGGGACAGTCCGGTGTAATCACCATTGACAGAGGGTTTAAAAACACCGGCTCCTGTGAAAGTGCAATTACCTTCCTTGACGGTGAAAAAGGAATTCTTCGCTACAGAGGTTATCCAATTGAACAGCTGGCTGATCAGTCTACTTTTATGGAAGTAGCATACCTGCTGATTTATGGCGAGCTGCCTTCTCAAATACAGTTCAAGCAGTTTACTGACGAGATTACACATCATACATTGGTCAATGAAGACATTAAGAAAATTCTTGACGGATTCCCTTCAGCCGCCCACCCAATGGGAGTCCTCTCTTCATTAGTGACGGCTCAGACTGCCTATTACCCTCAAAGTCTTCTTCCTAACCGTCCGGAGGAAGAGACCAATCTCAGTATTGTACGATTGCTCGCCAAGATGCCCACTTTCGCTGCGTGGGCGTACAAAAAGAAAATTGGACATCCAGTGGTTTACCCTAACAACAAACTGGATTATTGCAGCAATTTCCTACACATGATGTTTGATCTGCCTGCAGATGAATTTGAAGTAGACCCTGTGGTTGCCGCTGCTTTAGATAAATTGTTGATCCTCCACGCAGATCATGAACAAAACTGTTCAACTTCAACTGTTCGAATTGTGGGATCCAGCCAGGCAAGCTTGTGGGCTTCTATTTCAGCTGGAATCAATGCACTTTGGGGTCCTCTCCATGGTGGAGCAAATCAGGCAGTGATAGAAATGCTGGAAGGGATCAAAGCTGACGGAGGAGACACGAAGAAATGGATGGCGAAAGCCAAAGACAAAAATGACCCTTTCCGATTAATGGGCTTTGGGCACCGAGTCTATAAGAACTTTGATCCGCGGGCCAGAATCATCAAAAAGGCAGCTGACGATGTGCTTGAAAAACTGGGAGTTCACGATCCGGTATTAGATATCGCTAAAGGTCTTGAAGAAGAAGCTTTGAGAGATCAGTACTTCGTGGACAGAAAGCTTTATCCAAACGTAGATTTCTACTCGGGAATCATCTACCGGGCATTGGGTATTCCTACCGACATGTTCACCGTAATGTTTGCATTGGGAAGACTTCCCGGATGGATTGCTCAATGGAAAGAGATGCGAGAGAAAGGGGAACCCATCGGTCGGCCGCGACAAGTCTATGTAGGGGAAAACGAGCGAGACTACGTAGGTGCCAGCAACAGGTAAAACGTAACACAAAGAAAGAGCCCCAGGGCGTAACAAGAAGGAGGAATAATCAACTATTCCTCTTTTTTTTTGTGATCGCTTCCAACAGGTTTTCGACTTTTAGAGGTTTGGTGAGAAAAGCTGTGACATCAGAATTCAGATTCGCCTTCTCATGATCTTTTGGATCCAGCGAGGAGGAAAGAATGACGATGCATGGTTTCACATTGTTGGAAATGTATCGCTCAAACCGATCTAGAAAATCCCAACCCGACAAGGCTGGCATATTGAGGTCTAGTAAGATCAAATCAGGAACCCTATTTCTTAAAAACTCCAGTGCTTCAGAGCCACTTTCAACTTGAGCTATCTCTTTAGCAAATTCACTCTTCTCAAGTAAAATTTTGTGAATAAAGTTGTTGGTAGGCTCATCATCAACCAGCAAAACTTGATCAATTGGTATCTGCATCTTTTGGTAAGGTAAACTTAAACACCGTGCCACCATTTTTGGCATTCTCAAACCATATTCTTCCCTTGTGTAACTCAATGATTTTCCTACAATGGGTTAATCCAATCCCACTCCCATCGTACTCAGAACGCTTGTTTAGTCGCTGATAAATCTTAAAGATTTTATCATGATACGATTTATCAATACCAATTCCATTGTCAGAAATACTGAACTGATGCCATCCTTTTTCGGTGATCGATTCAATAACTATTTTAGGCTGTGCTCCAGGTGATCTGAATTTAATTGCATTGGAAATAAGGTTTTGAAACAATGACCTTATTTCAGCCTTACTGCCAGATAGAACTGGAAGCGCTCCTATTTCAAAGACTGCACCAGACTCCTTAATTGAGTTTGCCAAATCCAGTAGTACCTCGTCAACTACCCTGGAACAATCCACTTCTTCTACTTTTCGATTGTAGCCTATTCTGGCATAGTCCAACAAACCATGAATTAACTGTTGCATTCTGATGGAGGAGTCTTTTACTTTTTGGAGTACAAGTGCGGCTTCATCACCTAAATCGCCGCTAAAACTTTCGTCAAAATATTGTAACAGCGTAGTCATCGTTTTCAGAGGCTCCTGAAGATCATGAGAGGCAATGAACGCAAATTGCTCCAGCTCTTCATTTTTAAATTCCAAGTCTTTAGCGTATTCGTTCAATGCTTCGTCAGCCTCAACTTTTGCGGTAATGTCTTTGTATGTTCCAAAGACCCCTATCACCTCGTCCTCCTCATTGATCAGCGGTACCTTGTTGGTTTCGAGCCAGGACTCCGTACCATCTGCTTTTAATATGGGTTCAATGATACCAATCTCTGGGGTTCTGCTCTCCATCACTCGCCGATCAGTCGCCACAAAAAAATCAGATTCCTCTTTCTTCCAGGCAAGATCATAGTCGGTCTTCCCCACAATATCCTGAGGGTCTTCAAGACCTGCATCAATCGAAAACTGCTTATTGCATCCGAGGTATACAGATTCCCTGTCTTTCAGAAACACCGTAGCTGGTATACTATCCAGTATCAATTTGACCAACTTTACAGGGTCCCGCAGGAAAAAACTCGATTCGTCGTCATTAGAGCTCATAGGTCGTGGTACGTGCATCAACAGCGTTGATGATTCTTCATTGTTAACTATAAGTTAACAAAACCATAAAAAAAAGCCCCGAATTTTCAGGGCTTTTTCATTTTTTTTCGAACAGGTTTACATCATTCTGCTAGTATCCAGCCGCCATAATTCCACCTAATATTGCGGCTCCGAAAATGAAATACAATACGATCATGATTGCATAAAAAATCAATAAAGCCTTCGCCCAATTCGCCTTGACCGTGGGAGTGCTACTACCAAAACCCCAAACAAAAAGCATGATGAAACCAACGATTGGAATAGCTGTAATCACAAAAGTGATTAACCAATCTTTTACACTCATAGATGAATCTGACATAATTAATTAGTTAGGTTAAATAATTGATTGAATTTATGGGTTTTTGTTGAGACTCAAAAGCAAATGCAATCAAAATTTACTTGCTTTGAAGGATCGAAATACTAAAAAATGGGGACTTGATTCAACTTTTTTCATTTGAACTCACCTACTATGAATTTACTTTATTCATCATTGTCGGAGTCCTGATTGGCATGGCCAAAGTGGGCATTAGCGGCATGGGGATGATCGCTGTGCCTTTGCTCGCAATTGTTTTTGGTGGACGTAACTCCAGCGGAATTATGCTTCCCATACTGATTATGGCAGATGTTTTCGGCACTATCTACTACCGAAAACACACGCAATGGAAACACTTAATCAAACTACTCCCCTCTTCGATCATTGGCGTGATCATTGGAACCTTCACCGGAAGGCTTATTCCAGATAATACCTTCAAGCTCATCATGGGGATCACCATTTTGATAAGCATTTTCATCCTGCTTTGGCTTGAATTTTCCAAAAGTAAGTGGATGCCCAAAGGAATGTGGTTTGCCGCCATCATTGGGATAGCAGTCGGATTTACCACCATGGTTGGGAACCTGGCGGGGTCTGTGATGGCCCTTTATTTGTTGGCAAACAACATGCCCAAGAATAAGTTCATTGGCACAGCTGCGTGGTTCTTTATTGTCTTAAACATCTTGAAAGTTCCCTTTCATGTATTTAGCTGGCATACAATCGAGTGGAAGACCCTGCTCTTGGACTTGACCCTGCTCCCGGCCATCGCTTTGGGAGCATTTTTAGGAATCAGAATTGTTCATAAAATGAGCGACAAGAGTTATCGGTACTTTATTTTAATTATGACGGTGGTAGCGGCTTTCTTTATGATCATATAGCAGGGCTTATCGAGCTCACCGCGGCCTGATCGACATACCACAGCAGCTTCCCACTTGCAGGGGAAATGTACGAAACCGGGTATTTTTCCCATTCACCCTCCTTATTGAAGATCTCCGAAACCCGACTCTTCTTCCCTTCGCCGGTGACCAGGAAGATCACTTCCCTGGCTGCATTAATTACCTGCCCGGTTAAGGTGACCCTGTTTTGTCCTGTGGTAGGATGAGTCGCTACGGCGCACGTTTGATCACTGGTCAGCAACTCGATCTCATGAGGGAAAATGGAAGCTGTATGCCCATCATCACCCATTCCCAGGATAACCATATCCAACACAGGAACATCGGAAGTTTCAGGCAAGCTCTTTTTAAGTACTCCGCTGTATCGCAATGCTTCAGTAGAAGGGTCATTCTCTCCCATGATCCGATGAACGTTTCCCTCAGGAATGGCCACCTTGCCAAGTAGCAGGTCCTTCGTCATCTTAAAGTTGCTTTCATTGTGCTCAGGAGGAACACATCGCTCATCACCCCAATAGACATGCAATTTTGACCATCCTTTTGAATCTTTATAGTGCGAAGCCAGGTACTCAAACAACAATTTAGGCGTCGACCCGCCCGACAACGCACAATGAAAGTTCTGAGACTCTTCCAACTTATTCATCAGGTACCGACCAAATGCTGCCGCCGCTTCATTGGGATCGCTAAATATTCTTAATTGTTCCTTATTCATAATTCGCAGTATATGCCATCGTCAACCAAATTCTTACACGGGTATCTCCAAACCATATTATCTCCCTCGATCAGTTCATCCACACCTTCTGGCCCCCAGGTTCCTGCTGGGTATCCATAGATTGGGATATCAGGATTCTCTTTCCAGATGTTAAGAATCGGATCAATAAACTTCCATGCGGCTTCTACACTATCTCCTCGAGCGAATAAAGTTGCATCTCCCTGCATACAGTCCAGCAATAAACGTTCGTAAGCATCTGGAACATAGGCGTCAGTCAGATTAGAATACAAGAAGTCCATGTTTACATTGTTGACTTCAAAACCTGCCCCAGGGACCTTCATCCCGAATTTGATTAGAATTCCTTCATCAGGTTGAATTCTGATGACCAACATGTTCTGAGAGTTTACCCCAACGTCATCCCTAAAGATTCTATGATGATGAGGTTTAAAATGAATGACCACTTCAGAAACCCTGGTAGGAAGCTTTTTGCCGGAACGGATGTAAAAAGGCACTCCTGCCCACCTCCAATTGTCTATAAAAAATTTCATTGCAACAAACGTCTCTGTTTTAGAATCGGGGTTAACCCCTTCCTCCTCTCGATAGCCTATCACCTCCTCCCCTTTGATTTTACTTTGTATGTATTGGCCCCGGATTACATTATTTCTAACATCTTCCTTATCCATCGGTCGAATCGACTGAAAAACGCGCAGTTTCTCATTTCTGATACTATCTGCATCCGAATTGACCGGTGGCTCCATCGCCACCAAAGCAATAAGTTGTAGCAAGTGATTTTGTACCATGTCACGCATTGCTCCGGCACCATCATAGTACCCACCTCTTTTTTCCACACCTACGTGCTCTGCGGAGGTGATCTCAATGCGGTGGACATAATTTCTGTTCCAAAGTGGCTCGAAGATGCTGTTTGAGAAACGTGTGACCAATAGGTTTTGGACCGTTTCTTTTCCCAGGTAGTGATCAATTCTGTAAATCTGACTCTCATTGTAATCTTCCAACAAACTACTATTGAGAGCTTGGGCAGACTCAAGGTCATATCCAAAAGGTTTCTCAATGATCAGACGCTTCCATCCATCTTCCTCATCATTAAGCCCCACAGCTGCCAGGTATTTTGGAATAACAGGATAAAGTTTTGGTGGGACCGACAAATAAAAAATCACATTCATCCCAATACTGACTTCCTGACACAGTGTAGCGATTCTAGAACTTAATACGTTGTAGTCCTCAGCCGAGGAAGTATCTATCGACTGGTAGTGAATTAGGGCGGCGAACCTTTCGAGATCGACGGATGAAGAACTAAGATGTGTGTTAGTCGAAACTACTTTATTTCTAAATTCTTCATTCGAATAGTTGGATCTCCCCACTCCCAGAATTGCATACTTTTCCGGAAGTAAGTTCTTTCTAAAGAGATTAAATATTGCAGGGATCAATTTTCTCTCCGTCAAATCTCCAGATGCTCCGAAGATGACGATGAGTTGATTTTCTTGTGTGTTTGATTCGGCCATAATTTCTGAACAAGAAATTGAATTTTTTCATTCAACATCTCTCGGTTGGAAATTAGGTGATTAGCTTTAAATAAATGCTATTTTAGCACTACTATCTTTCAAAACTTAATCTGTTCATAAAATGAAAAACCTGTCTGATTTTGGATTAGTTGGCCTTGGAGTCATGGGAAGAAACTTCATACTGAATGTGGTTGACAACAATTACGCTGCGATCGGACTGGATAACGACAATGAAAAGGTCCAGGCTCTGAAAGAAGAGGGAGTCGGCAAGAGTGTGGATGGAACAACTGATCCTAAAACCTTTGTTGAATCGCTCGAAAAACCGAGAAAAATCATGCTCTTGGTGCCCGCTGGAAAGCCTGTCGATTCGGTCATCGATACGCTATTACCGCTATTGGATCAAGGAGACATCCTGATTGACGGAGGAAATTCATTTTATGCAGATACGGAACGAAGGATTGCAACCCTGGATCAAAAAGACGTTCACTTCTTCGGATCCGGAGTCTCCGGAGGAGCTAAAGGAGCCCGGTTTGGCCCAAGCATTATGCCTGGCGGAAATAGGGAAGCCTATGAGCATGTTCGCCCCATCTTTGAAGCTGCCTCGGCAAAAGTGGATGGCGAACCGTGCGTAGCATACATGGGAAGAGGGTCTGCCGGAAACTACGTGAAAATGGTTCACAATGGCATTGAATATGGAATGATGCAGTTGATCTCAGAAATCTATGATGTAGCGCACCGGGGCATCGGCAAGACCAATGAAGAACTGGCAGCGTTATTTGATCAATGGAACCAAGGAAGACTTCAGTCCTTTCTTGTTGAGATTACCGCAGAGATTTTTACCAAGAAGGATGATCTAACGGATGCTCATCTTGTGGATATGATCCTGGATAAAGCCAAACAAAAAGGAACGGGTAAATGGACTTCGCAGAACGCGATGGATTTGGGAACACCGGTTCCTACCATCGATGCAGCCGTGACCATGAGAGAAATCTCAGCAAGCAAAGCGGAAAGAGAAGCAGCAAACGAAATCTATGGAACACATGAATTTGAACGGATGCATATACCTGATGACGATACATTGAGTAATGCACTTTTGTTTTCATTCATCATTACCTATGCCCAGGGCATGACCCAGTTAAAAGTTGCCTCTTCGGAGTACAATTATGGAATTGATCTGGAGATTACCGCAAAAATCTGGAGAGGTGGATGCATCATACGGGCTGCCCTGCTTGAAGACATCAGAAGTGCGTTCAATAAAAACCCTGACCTGTCAAGTTTACTGTTAGATGATCATTTTGCAAATTACCTCAAGAGTAGCTCGCAAGCAGCTCGTCAGGTGCTTCAATATGCAATTGCAAACGGTATCCCCATGAGTGGTCTTAGTGCCTCGATCTCTTATTTTGATGCGTTTAGATCCGGACGACTTCCTCTCAACCTGATCCAAGCTCAGCGAGATCATTTTGGATCTCACACCTATGAACGTGTGGATCAAGAAGGAATATTCCATACAGATTGGTGAGGAGCGCATTAAAAAACTCCGATTTCTTCGCGTCAAGGGTGTCATTATTTTATAAATCCATTGCATACACTGTCAAATAATTGACTTTCCCATTTCAAAGACATTTCGCTTACTACTGAATATCAGATTGTTAGCATTTGGCATGAATATTCCGTGTTTTTCTAGCTAAAGAAATCACATGGCAATTCATTATATCGATTCCATCTCCAAGCAGGATGCTACAGGCAGAATACAGCAGGTCTATCAGGAGCTAAAAGACGAAATGGGAGAAGTGGTTGAACCCATTTCCTTGCATGCAATACTACCTAACCTCCTGGAATATGTTTGGGGTATTTTAAGAGAAACCGTATTGGTTGAAGATCAACTCAATCGTTCACAAAAAGAAGCAATAGCTGCTGCCGTGTCGGTTTCTAACAATTGCACCTACTGCGTGGATGCACATACAATTATGTTAATCGGGCTTGAGGATAAGGTAATCGCGAATGCAATTAGTCGAAATAATCCGCAGGAAATTCCAGATGAATTCACACGGAGTCTGGTGGTCTGGTCACTTAATAC
>CAZQDI010000061.1:0-21785 GCA_964591785.1 uncultured Roseivirgaceae bacterium | reverse complement strand
ATTCGAAATTTCTCGAACTTGTATCGTGTAGTTCTGCAAAGCGCAAAGTTTGATTTTATTCCGCTGGAAGATGAATTGCAGTTTTTGAGTAACTACTGGAACCTTCTCCAGGTACGTTTTGGTGAGGCGATTGAGTTGAATGTCGATGTTCCCATTGAAAAAGAAGGGATCATGATTCCTCCCTTAAGCCTCCAGTTACTCATTGAAAATGCAGTCAAACACAACGAAGCAACCAAAAGCGACCCGTTAAAAATTGACGTGGAGTTGACGGACGAATTCATTACGGTGAGCAACCGGTTGAAGCCCAAGCGGTTTCCTGTTGCTAGTGAAAAAGTAGGGTTGAAGAATCTTCAGCAACGATTCACTTTGCTATACAAGCCCATCGAATGGTCAATGGTCAACGACCAGTTCATTGTCAACTTACCTCTTAAGAAAGCAGGATGAAATCTAGCATCAAAATAGTTATTATCGAAGACGAAGCCGCAGCTGTCAACCGACTCAAGAAGGAGTTGGATAAGCTGATCGACGTGGAGTTTATGGTGATGGAGGAGATCGAAAGTATCCAAAAAGCCATCGCCTGGTTTAATGCCAGCCCGGAGGTAGATCTCGCCTTTATGGATATCCACCTCACCGATGGGCTTAGCTTTGAGATTTTTAGTCAAATAGAGCTAAAAACTCCAATTATCTTCACTACTGCTTACGACGAATATGCCTTGCAGGCATTTAAGGTCAATAGTATCGACTACTTGCTCAAACCCATCGCACCGGAAGAATTAGAAAAGGCCATCCGCCGATTCCTTGATCGGCGAGCGAATGCGGACTCAGACTACCTTCTTCAGTTAAAAAAATTGGCGCAGGAGTTCAGACCTACTCAATACCGATCAAGTTTTCTGGTATCCTATCGTCACAAGATGCTCATGGTTGATATTCAAGAGGTAGCCTATCTTTTTGTGAAGGAGCGTGGTGTCTTTCTCAAAAAGAAAGATGGCCAGGAATATATCCTCGATTTTTATTTGGATGACCTGGAGCGCCAGTTGGATCCCAATCAATTCTATCGGGCAAATCGTCAGTTCCTGGTCAGTCGGTCCTCCATCGAAGAAATAGAAACCTATTTTAATGGGCGCCTGATTTTGAAGGTCAAGCCGGAGTCGGGTGCTTCGGTAATCATTAGCAAAAGCAAAGCGTCCGAGTTTAAGCGATGGGCAGACTCGTGACCTTTCAAGTAGCTAATAGGTTGGTTGAGGTTTCGATCCGTAGCCTTCGACCACTTTTGCTTAGAAGTATTGATTGAATAATTCGAATTTGCCTGTACAAATCATTAGGATGATCAAGGAGAAAATCACAATCGCCTTCACGCTATTTATCATTTGCGTACTTGGAAGCTTGACGGAGTCACAGGCGCAAACTACGGTCTCGGGAAAAGTGATTGAAAAGGGATCGGGCGAGGCGTTGCCATTTGCAACGGTACTGATCAAAGGAAGTACAGTAGGTGTCGTCGCCAATGTTGACGGGTTTTTTAGTTTGGTAAACGTGGATGTAACAGGGCTGGTGCTGGAGGTGCGCTATGTGGGATACACCACGGTAGAGGTCCCCGTAAGCACGTCATCTAATCTGGTCATAGCGCTGGAACCCATCAACGATGAGCTAGAGGAAGTTGTCGTCACAGCCAATGCCTATAAAGTTTTCGATGCTTCTGCCGGCACAAGTACCACAACACTTTCCACGAAGCAGATCTCCATTCTGCCCAGTGTGGGAGAGCCGGATATTTTTAGAGCACTGCAAATGCTTCCCGGAGTAAGTAGCACCAGCGAAAGCTCGTCTGGTTTGTTTATCCGGGGGGGTACACCAGACCAGAACCTGACGTTGCTGGACGGGATGACTGTCTATAAGGTTGATCACTTCTTCGGTTTCTTTAGCGCGTTTAATACCAATGCCATCAAAGACGTTCGACTTTTTCGCGGAGCATTTCCTGCCAGGTATGGCGGAAGGATGTCAGGAGTAGTCGAGCTTACCGGCAAAACAGGAAGCTTTGAAAAAATCCAAGGGGGCTTCAATATGAGCCTGCTCAGTGTCGGCGGATATTATGAGATGCCCTTGGGAAAAAACCTTTCAATTATGATTGCCGGGAGGCGCTCGTATTCGGAGGTGATCAAAGGTGGGCTCTTTAAGGACCTGATCGGAAATCTAACAAGTGATGAAAACCTAAGCAATACCCCACTTGAAAATGCCAACAACATCAGCACAGAGCCTGATTTCTATTTCTATGATTGGAACACTAAGCTTTCCTATCGTCCCTCTGACAAGGACATGCTCACGCTTAGTACCTACAGTGGCCAGGACTACCTGGATGAATCTCAAAACATCTTTGATGACTTAACTGAGCAAATAGGACTTGATTACAAACTTGAAGAGCTGACAGACTGGGGGAATCGTGGGGTTTCGACCAAATGGTCCAGGCAGTGGAGTCCACGGGTATACACCAATTTACTCTTTGCCGGGTCGGAATACTTTAGCAACTATCAGCGCGATGAAAAACTCCTGGTAACTCAATTGGAGGAAGACTCGGTGGTTTTAGACCGGGAAAGGCAAACGCTCGAGGACAATAGTGTAATCGACCTCAGTGCACGTGCCGATTTGGAGTGGCAAATCAGTTTGAAATCGAAAGCAGAATTTGGTTTTTCACTCACTCACAACCGCATCGATTATGACAACGTTCGAGATGACACAGTCGTCCTTTTGGCCCGATCTCAACGTGCGACCTATGGTTCTTTTTATGCATCGCAGGAAAGTACCATTGGAACGAGGCTTACAGTCAATACAGGAGTAAGGTTTACCAAATACAAATATCGAGATGATCTGTTGTTTGAGCCACGACTTAACCTGAGCTACGAGCTTTCTGACCGGATTAAATTGAAGGGAGCGTACGGGAAACACTACCAGTTTGCCAATCAGATCGTAAATCAGAACATTTCTGAAGGATCCAGGGAATTTTGGCTGCTTTCGGATGAAGAGCTGATCGAAATTGGAAGCGCTGTGCATTATGTCGGTGGCGCTTCCTACAAGGTAGGAAGTTGGTTGATTGATGTTGAATCGTACTACAAAGATTTGCAGGGGATCACCGAATTTTCGTTGCAATTCAGAAGAGGTCCTGATGATGAAGTGGAAGAACTTTTCAGGACTGGAGATGGCATTGCAAAAGGAGTGGAAATCCTCCTTCAAAAGACACAAGGGAAATACACCGGCTGGATATCCTATACCTTGAGTGATATCCAAAATACGTTCCCTGACCTGAATGATGGATTTGCATATCGGCCACTCCATTACCAGCAACACGAGTTTAAGATGGTCCACGCCATTGAAATAGATCAATGGAACTTCTCTTCTAACTTCATTTACGGGTCAGGAAAACCATTTTCCGAACCTTCTAATCGGTACCAGATCGAGCTGTTGGATGGAAGAAGCCTGGAATACGTCGGGCTTGGACCACGTAATTCTTCATTCAATCCTGCTTACATTCGATTGGATGTATCTGCTACGCTTAAATTCGATATAGGGAAAGCAGACGCATCCCTGGGATTATCGTTTTTCAATCTACTGGGGAGAAGAAATATCTGGTATACCGAATATGATTTCGGCCAATCACCTCCGTTGATCAATCAGGTCACTTATTTGGGTTTTACTCCTAACCTCCTGTTTTCACTAAACTTTTAAGAATGATGAAGAAGTGCATACTAAACATTCTTGTTTTGATCTTCATGGTCTCATGTGGTGAGTTGGAGCGACCTAATACGAATCAGTTTGTGGTGGAGGGATTTGTCATTGCCGACCAGACCATTAACGATATTAAGGTGAAGGAAACAGTAGAGTTAGGGGATGAAATAATGGACCTCCCAATCGAAGATGCAATGGTCAGACTTTTTACTTCCGAGACAGAAGTGCTACTTGATTATGATCCGGTAACCCAGAGGTATGTTGACACCTTCGCAGATTTTGTTGTTGATGTTGGTGAGACCATCTCCATAGAGATCATTGCTGATGGGACAGTCGCGGCTTCCTCATCAGAAGTGCCAGAGAAGCCGACAGGATTGAGCCTTTCTGAAACAGAGCTGATCGTACCGACTTTGGCACTCAACTTCGCACTCAGGGATCAGATCTCGGATCTTTTTGAAAATGAGACCTCCACCTTTTCGTGGGATGGGGTGCCCGGGCGCTCATACTATGTCGTAATTGAAACTCAGGAAGCCACCATCGACCCCATACTGCCGTCAGGAATTCCCGAAGAAAGTCTGGAATTGATTGCCTCGTTCCGCTTTATTTCTGAACCTTCCGAAGCCACTTCTTTTGAAATTATCGCAATAGCTCTTGAAACCTATGGTCGGCATGTAGCGAAGGTCTACAGTGTGAATGAGGAGTACGTAGATCTCTTCAATAGCGGCACACAAGATTCGAGGGATTTAAATGAACCACCATCAAACATTCAGAACGGGCTCGGCATTTTCAGTGCTTTCGCAGTGGATAGCCTGGAGTTTGTGGTAAGAAAACCGTGATTCCTAATAAGCGGTGGTAGAGAGAGAGCGGCCCGAAAGGGCCGTTCTTTTTTTGGTGCTAAAGTATGATTCATGACGAAGGGTATCTTTGGATTACAATCCATCTCATGAACTACCAAACTTACCCCCCTTCTGCTGACCTGAACGCCATGGTAAAATGTCACTGGACCCTGGAAGTGCCTCCACTTCCCGAGGCCCCCAAGCAAAGAATCATACCCGATGGCTGTATTGAAATGTGTTTCATCCTGGGCGAAGACGTGCGTAGGTATACCACAGAGACTGAGTACATTCTTCAGCCGAGAGCCATGGTTTTTGGTCAAATCACTCGACCTTACTTCGTGCAACCCACAGGGTATGTAAATACATTTGCGGTCCGGTTTTATCCGTATGGGTTTGCTAATATGATCGACCAACCGATTAGCGAGCTGGCGGATCAGGAAACAGCTCTGGCCAGCTTATTTGGAAAGGAATCCGCAAAAGTGCTGGAGCAGAAAATCATCGCGGCCACCACAACAGAGCAGAGAATACAAGCAGTGGAAGGCTTTTTATTAGGAAGACTTGCTGATCAGGGAGTTCAGGATACCATTGTCCAATCTACCGTGCTTGCGTTGGCAAAGACAAAAGGGAAAGCTACGATCAAAGCCCTCTTGAAGGAAGATCCATCCAAACGTCGAAGTCTGGAACGGAAGTTCTCCAAACAGGTGGGAATCAGCCCCAAGCAATTGGGTAAAATCATCCGTCTACAAGCTGCACTGAAATCGATGTTAAATAATCAGGAAGAGACCCTGACACGGATTGCATATGAGAGCGACTACTACGATCAGGCTCATTTCATTAAAGACTTTAAAGAACTCACCGGTACGAACCCAAGTGACTATCTGGATGATGAACAAATGATGCTCTCTACTTTAATTTACTCGAAAGAATAGTTGTCGCACTTTTACAATTTCTCTTTTTATTGTTGCTTTAACTCTGCAAAAGAACCCTTAACCAAAGCAATGAAAAGCATTCGTACTTATTTCATCATCCTTCTATTGGCTATATTGAATGTTGTGCCGATGAAAGGGATTTCACAATCAATTAGCACCAAAAACAAACCAATGACCATGAAAAGCTACCTATCTATCTTTGAGATTCCAGCCAATGACATCAGCAGATCCGTAACCTTCTATGAGGCCATTCTGGATATCAAGATCGAGCAAATGGAGTTTGACGGGCTCAAATTAGGGCTCTTACCGATGGAAGATCAGGCCGTTACAGGGGTGATCATGGAAGGTGAGGGCT
This sequence comes from uncultured Roseivirgaceae bacterium, assembly GCA_964591785.1. Lineage (GTDB taxonomy): Bacteria > Bacteroidota > Bacteroidia > Cytophagales > Cyclobacteriaceae > Ekhidna. The sequence goes on along the minus strand of CAZQDI010000061.1, from coordinate 15,954 downwards.
ACGAACCATCCGCGAAGGGCGTCACTGTTTACCTGAATGGTGGAGACAATCTTCAGACTATTTTAGATAAAGTAGAAGCCAATGGCGGAGAGATCCTGGTACCCAAAACACCGCATGCCGATGAGGTGGGATACTTTGCGATCTTCCTCGACTCCGAGGGGAATAAACTGGGTCTCCACTCTCCGAATTAGTTCCATTTGGCCTGTTTTGAGCTTCCTGGGGCACTTTGGGTCTTTCCTGCGCCGCAGGAAAGGGCTTAGCCTCGCAGAACCAACATTGACAGCCGCAGGACGAAGTATTTTCGCTCAGGACGAAATAAAATATCGCAGGAGATGGATATTTTCATGCAGAATTATATAAAATTTGGTCGGCGAACGCTCTATGCTAATTCAAAAGCCCGTCTAGTAGATCCCTGGTTTTCTGAAAAGAAGGGCGAGGAGCTTCGGAGTCAACAATATTTCCATCTGGATCAATTAAGATGAATCTAGGAATGGAATTCACTGCAAAAGCATTCATGAAATCACTGTCAAATGAATTGTCAGCAAACAGCTGTAGACCACCCAACTCCTTATCAGCGATCATCTTTCTCCAGCGCGGTTTGAGCGCTTCTTTGTCGACAGAAATACTGACAAACACAACGTTCTTATCCCGATAGCTTTCTTCCAATGCTTTTAGGTATGGAACCTGCTTGATGCAAGGGGCACACCAGGTTGCCCAAACATCAATATAAACGTACTTGCCCTTTAAGTCACTGAGTTTAACGGACTCTCCATCGAGACCTTCATAGTCGAAAACGGGAGCTGGATCTCCTTTTTTCAGACCTTGTGCGTTGAGAGTCTCTTTGTAGCGCTTCTCTGCGGCTTCCACAAAAGGTTGATGATTTGTAATGCGCTTGATCAGGTCAAGGTAGTCTTTTGCGCGATCGTTATCCGCAGATATTTTAGAGTAGAAGCCATTCACCAGCGCTACAGCCAGGCGTTGAGACTTCACTTTCCGAAAAACCTGGAGCATTTCCTCCACATCGGAGGCTTCAGCGATACGTTTGTTCCAGGTGGCATTAACTAGGTAATAGTAATAGGGGTGCTTTCTATAGTCTGATTCATTAGCCAGATTTAGTTCGTCTAGTGGCCTATAAAATTCTGGAGAAGCTGTGATCGAATCGCCTAGGTAGAACAGATAGTTTTGCTCATAGCCGCGAATACTGTTGAGGGTTTGATACCGTAAAGCCTTCCGCTCCTCTAGTTCAAAAAAGTTTTCGACCTCATATGCTTCAAGTGATGCCAGGTGAGTTTTTTCTACATTCTGGATATTTTCAAGGTATTGATTTTCATCTGCTACATAAAAGGTTTCCAAATCTTCAGTAAGCTCTTTGCCCTTCAGCGACTTCTGGGCAAGGTAGTTGTTCCGTTCGGAGCCTTTCCCCTGGAAGGTCAGAGTTTGGTCAAAATTGTTGGCATCTACACTGATTGTCAGTTGATCTTTCGGGTACAGGTAGACGTAGGAAGTATTGCGCCCATAGGTCAGGTAGTAATAGCCATCCATTTCCAATTTTGTACTCATCCTGAAACTACCTTCGGGAGTGATTTCCGCTGTGGCTACCTCCCGGTAATTAAAGTCTGTGATGGAAATTGAATTAAGTGAAGCATTTTGGATTTGACCTTCCAAAATAATTTTCCCCGATTGGGCGGTTGCTTGCAGACCTGCAAGAAGGGATAGGAGTAGTACGGCGGCGTTTCTCATAAATCTTATCAATTGACTATTGAACTCAACAAAAATAAGTAATGAACACCCGGAAGGGGCCACCTATCGTTTGTTTGCTTCGACCGCGCAATCAACAGCCGACTAGGCCTTTCAAGGGGGTTGGGGTTAGTGAATGGGTCAATAAGTTTCAAGGTCGGAGTGACATACCTGCTTCGTCCCGGAAAAGAAGCGCAGGAGTAGATCGTCATGGTAGCCAGACTTTCTAATTGTACCCGTCATTCCGTCCCAATATAGTCCACTTCAGCTACCAAATTGGAAGCTCCGACCGACATTTTATTCTCCTCCCTGTACTTCCGACGTTTTTTTGTATTGTGACAGTAGTAGTCATAGTTCACGAATATCGTGGTTGTTCAAAAGGTCTGCAATGGTGGACCTTTTGTTTGGCCCTAAACCCAATGGAAAATATGAATCGCATCATTTTAAGTATCAGCTTCTTTACGCTATCCATGCTGGCATTCTCACAAGATGAGATCACCGGTTTCTGGCTAGCAGGAGAAGGCAAGACCATCGTAGAAATCTACGAATCCGACCCTAAAGTCTATATGGGAAAAATTGTATGGATGGAGCAACCTACTGATAAGAAAGGAAGACCTCATCTTGATAAAATGAATCAGGATAAGTCGCTGAGAGATCGTGAGATGATGGGCATCCACATATTGGAAAACCTGGTCTACACTGGAGAAAGCTGGGACGGTACCCTTTATGTGGCCAAGAGAGGAAGAAAGGTAAATGCATCGTTATCTCTAGCCAGTCAGGAGGAGCTAACGATTGAAATATCGATGATGGGACGAACATTTACGCGTTCCTGGATTCGTACTGAGGCCCCGCAGTGAAAATAACTTCAGTGCTTATTGGTTTGCTGGTGAATACTACCCTTGTGCTGGCCCAAGATGCGCCCGCCCCTTTATCGGAAGCTCGCAAAGCAATCAGGGCACTGGAGAATGAACCAGCCAGGATAGACTCTTTGAGAAGAAACTTTGAATCCAAATGGCTTATTGAACTGACATTCGGGAACCGATTTATTTCAAGAAGTAATCAAACACTGCCAGACACCCTGACCTCGACAGACGTTGCTCAAAGGAAGGCTTTCTTCGGACTGGGTCTTGGCTACTTTTTTACAGATCGCATCCGATTGTCCTCTGGTCTCGAAGTCTCCGTCTTGCCCAAAAATCAAGAAATTGACATCATTTCGCTTGGCGGGGGAGCAATTACTGGAAGCGGTAGTGGTGGCGGTGGCATCGTCATGAATCTGCATATAGAAGGCCAGTACTACTTTACCACTTGGAGGTTTACGCGTCCGTACCTGGCGGCAGCACTTGGTGTCTCTAATGTCAGGGTCAAAGGAGGTGAAGTGAGTTTTAGTTCTTTATCCGGGCAGAGCCAGAATATTAACAGTCTCCGGTCGAGGCTTGCCACTGCACAGCTGCATATTGGTATTAACCATCGGCCGTCGCCCGGCTTGATGCTGGATTGGAACATCGGGTATCGCCACAGCTCTCGCGGAGATGCAATTGGTGGTATCACGGGGACCGGCGGACTGATTACCTCCGTTGCAATGCAATTTGTGCTAAAACCAAAAGAGCGATAAAATGCACCTTAGAAAAATTTATAAACCGCTGTTCCTATTGCTGGGACTTATCGGAGGACTTACGTCATCATGGGCTCAGAACGTCAAAGTACATTCTTTGGACGAAGCCATTTCCATTGCTCAGGAGGGAAACCTGGATCTTCAAAATCTAATTCTGGAGGCTCAGAAAGCAGAACTTGAACAAAAGCAAGCGAAAAGCTATCGAATGCCCACAATTACCGGCAGTTTTGGTGGACAGCGCAACATGGAATTGGCCACCACGCCCTTACCAGCTGAAATTTTTGGTGGAGAGCCCGGCCAGATCGTCAATGCCCAGTTTGGGCAAGAGTATACCTACAATGCAGGGATCACCATTTCGAAGCAGCTTTTTAACCGAGAGTCTGTGATACAATCCAAACTTTCTTCCATGAATGCAGACTTTGTTGATTTTGAACGAGCCACTTTCCATGAGTTGCTAGAGGAGCAAATTACACTGTACTACTATACCGCGCTTCTTGCAAAACGAGCTCTAGTCATTGGTGAGCAGGATCTGGAAAGTGCGGAGACCATCGTTGAGCTCAGTCGTGATAAATTCGATCAAGGTCTTAGTGATGCCATCTCCCTGAATACAGCGACCATCAATGCCAACGCGGTCAAGCAGAGCGTGAATGCAAACAAATACCTGGAAAACCAATGCACCAGCGAACTTAAGAAGTTGTTGGGTTTGCGTCCGGAAGATGAACTTCTCCTGACAGAAACCATTGCATACTCCCTTCCTGAATCGATAAGTTTGAATGAGCTGAGAGGAAGTGCTGCACTAAAAAGTAGTCAACTGGAAGTGAAGCAAGCAGATATGAAAGTTAAACTAAGCCAATCTTCGCTATGGCCCACAGCAAGTATCAGTTCTTACCATGGCAAACAACAGTTTCGAAATGATTTTGGACTGAGCTTTGACAACAATGCCTGGACAGATTACAGCTACCTGTCTCTGAACCTGTCGGTACCGATCTTCTCTGGATTTACCAATCGAAGAAGTATTAAGAAGAGCAAGTTTGATTTTCAGAAAGCCCAGAATGAGCATGAAAAAGACGAAATATATCAGCAGCTGGATGACCTTAGACTCGTCTCTGATTATCAGATAAGCCTGGAAGATGCAGTTTCTGCGATGGACTCTTACCAATTGTATGCAATAAATAAAGACCTAACCTATCAAAAATTTAATGAGGGTTTGGTGAGTCTGGACCAATATCTCAAGACATTCGAGGACTACCTCAAGGCAGAGAATACCTATTTGAATATGCTCTCAAAAACCTATTCCTATTACAGTCAACTTTATCCCCGAATCCAATGAAAAATTCAATACTGACCTTCGTAATTGGTTGTATTTTTTTAGGTTCCTGCAACGATGTGCAGACCACGACACCTGTCAAATCCGATCTGGTGGATGCTGTATTTGCCAGCGGGTATGTGATCTTAGCGTCAGAGTACCAGGTCACTGCAAATACTGAAGGGTATCTTGTGAAGCGTTTCGTAGAAGAAGGCGTCACAGTGACTTCCCGCCAACCCTTATTTCAACTTTCGAACGAGGTACAGGAAGCACAACTTACGAATGCACAAGACAATTATGAAGATGCCGTCCGAAAACTGGAAGTGGAGGCTCCTCAGCAACGGCAATTGGTATTGCAAATCGAACAGGCACATGCGCAGCTTAAGTTAGATGAGACCAATCTAGCCCGGTATCAAAAACTGCTCGAATCGAATGCTGTTTCGCAGGTAGAATACGATAATGCCGAAATGCAGGTTGAAAATGCGAGGAGAAATGTGGTGCTGCAAGAAGAGGCCCTTCAGGATCACCTCAATTCCCTAAAATTGAATGTCAGCAACGCACAGAGCCAGCTGACCATCCAGCAGGAGAACAATGCCGACTACTTCCTTTCGTCACGTATGGACGGGCAGGTTTTGAAAATAATTAAGAAACAGGGAGAACTTGTGAAAAGGGGGGAGGTAGTGGCACTGATTGGAGGGGGAGAAAAACGCGCGCGACTATATGTTTCAGAAGAAGACATTAACCTCATAGAAGTCGGCCAAGAAGTAGCGTTCGGGTTGAATACAGAGAAGGGAAAAGTGCTTAATGGCACAGTAGAAAAGATCTATCCTTCTTTTGATGACGTCGAACAGTCGTTCATCGTGGAAGCTTCAATCAATGCCAACGGAGAAAACATCTATCACAATACCCAATTGCAGGCCAACATCATTGTCGGTGAGGTCCAAAATGCTTTGGTGATACCTGCTCAGTACCTGTTGGCGGGTGATAGTGTTTTGGTTAAAGGAGGTCAGGTACGGCCCATCCACGCTGGTCTAAGGAATGAGGATTGGGTAGAGGTCGTAGAAGGCCTTGATACTGAAGACGTGATCGTTAACCCAGCCTCCCTATGATCAGGAAGACCAATCTGAAAGTGGCATTTGGCCATCTCACGTCTAGAGTTAAACAAGCATTGGTTGCTATGTTGAGTGTGACCTTTGGTATTTCCATGTACATCTTCATGAATGGCTTCATGACCGGCGTCAATGACATTCAAACTGACCTTGCTTTTTCTACGCTTGCTCATATCAGGATTTACAATGATCTTCCCGAAGATCGCAGCAACCTTTTGAATGCTTCCAATGACCAGGTAAGGGTGAATTTGCGGCACCCCAAGGTGATCCAGTATACCGATGGGATCATCAATGCCGATGCCATCATCAGCAAAGTACGGCAGGTTCAGGACGTTACAGAGGTCTCACCACAGGTCAATATGAACGTTTTTTTCCGGAACGGTTCTACCAAAGTAAATGGAGTGCTGGCAGGAGTGGTCGCTGTTAAAGAAGAGGCACTTTTTGGTACGGCACAATCAATGAAAGAAGGAGATTGGCTTGACCTCGACCGTCGCGGTGATGGCATCATCCTGGGAACCGGGTTGGCCAAGAAACTAAGCTTAGGAATGGACGATATTGTGTTGGTGAGTACGGCAGACGGAGTTGATAAAAATTACAAAATCATAGGTCTGTTGGAAACGTCCCTAGCTAATGTTGACAATTCAAAGGCATTCATTCGGATCAGTTCTGCCAGGCAGCTGGTCTCTGAAAATCGAAGCTATGCAACCGACGTTCAGATCAATATCTCCGATTACAATCAGGCCAGAGATGTGGCAAAATTCATTGAGCCGATCACCCAGTATCGGGTGGAGTCGTGGAACGATGCCAATGGTCAGCTGGAAGCCGGTAATGATCTACGAAACTACCTGGCTATTGCGGTGTCATTGACCATTCTTCTGGTAGCTGGTTTTGGGATCTATAACATCATGAACATGACGGTCAACGAAAAAATCAAAGAAATTGCCATCCTCAAGGCGATGGGATTTGAGGGAAGAGACATCGTGGAAATCTTTTTGGTGCAGTCGGTATTAATCGGATTGATTGGAGGCGTGGTTGGAGTTGTATTTGGATTTTTTGTCAGTGAATTGATCAACAACATTCCATTTCAAGTGGCTTCCATTGAAACCTTACCCATGGCTTTTCGGTGGACAGATTATGTGACAGCGTTTGGGTTTGGAATGCTGACTACCATTGTCGCCGGATTTTTACCAGCTGTAAAAGCTTCAAAAGTGGATCCAGTAGAAATAATCAGAGGTTAATCATGAAAGAAAAACAAGTTCTGACAGCATCAAACATCAACAAGTGGTTTTTCGAACCCTCCAAGTTTCAGGTTTTGAAAGATGTTTCGTTTGAAGTGAATCGAGGAGAGTTTGTGTCGTTGGTAGGCAAGTCTGGTTCAGGGAAATCTACCTTATTGTATGTGCTGTCCTCAATGGATACGCAGTTCGAAGGCCGGCTGAATATCAATCAGGAGGATCTCCGTGTAAAAAATCAAAATGAGTTGGCGGCGTTCCGCAATGCACACATTGGTTTCGTATTTCAATTTCACTATTTATTGCCGGATTTCACTACCCTGGACAACGTCATGCTGCCTGCACTAAAATTAGGTCGTAAATCAAGGGAAGAGATCCGTCATGATGCGCTGGAAAACCTGGAGTTGTTGGGCATCAAGGAACAAGCTGAAAAATCAGCAAATAAACTTTCGGGCGGACAACAGCAGCGCGTCGCCATTGCGCGAGCACTCATCAATGAGCCTGCCATTATCATGGGCGATGAACCCACTGGAAACCTGGATTCGAAGAACACAGAGGTCGTATTTGATATCTTTCGACAGTTAGCTAAGTATCGAGGCCAGACCATTATCGCTGTGACGCACGATGATGAGTTTGCCTCCAGAAGTGATCGTGTACTGGAATTAGTTGATGGTAGAATGAGCTAGTCCAAATCAAGTAGGGTTGGTTTTCTTGTTGCAATTGCATAGTCTTGAAATAGAATGTCCTTGCAGCCACTTAAACTTATCTTATGCCTGATTTTTTCGATCGGAATTTTTACCGTTAGTGGGCAAGTGAGTGAGCTGGAACAACGCCTCAAGTCACAGACCGGTTTTGCTCGTTTGGAAACCCTGATTCTACTTGCTGATGAGCTGGAGAGTAGTAGCCAAAAGCGGAGTAGGAAGTATGCAAAGCAGGCCTTCGTCATGTCAACCAACATGCTGGAGGCGGAAGGCGAATTCAACGTTTCCGAAAAGCAACTGTTGGCGAAAGGTCTGTTGGTTTTTGGTCGATCTCAGTATGAACGGGAAAACTACCTGGATGCCAAGTCGATCATGGAAGAGTCGTTTGCCCTGTTTTCGTCCACCGATTCTGAGGAGGGGCAGGCACTAACCAAAGAATACATTGAAAAAGTAGACTCGCTCATTGATAATGGGTACATCAAAGACAATTTCATCAATCGAACACTCAAGGACATTAACCTTAATTCGGCATTGCGAAACTCTACCAATAATCTGAATGCCGGCATTGCCATTAAGACCGGTAAGCTTTTAGAAAACCGGGGAGATACCGTTGGGGCCATCGAACATTATCGAAAGGCTGCTAAAACCATGCGAGACAATGGCGAATTGGAAAAAGCAGAGGAGTTGGATAATAAGGTCGCAACTTTGCAGCAAATACAACTGCTAGAGAAACTGAGCAACCTGGAAAGCAATGAGGTAGCAATTATTGACACCATGGCTCTGCAGGGGTTGGTTCCCAAGAGCCTTACAAACGAAGCCATTCAATTGGAAGACCTAAGGTCGAAGGCTGAAGCATTGGAAGATGCCCGGGATTTTAAGCAGGCATTGACCTACTATAAGGAGTTTGTAGCACTTCAGCAAAGATGGGAGCGCGACAGCGTCGAAAAAGAGCAGCAACAAAAGCAGGCCCTGGCGGAGCTCAATCGGTTGAAGCAAGAAAGTCTGATCACCGACCTTAATTTGGCTGCCATCCAGCGAGAGGCAGAAATCCAGGTGAAGACCCGGAACATTCTGATCCTCATCGCCTCGATCATTTTACTTTTTTTGTTCATCATGTTATTCCTTTATGTAGGAAGAAGAAAGAAGCACAAGCAACTTCAGGTGGCTTACCATGACTTGGATGAAACCAAGAATGAACTGGAAGAAGCAGAAAACAAGATTTCGAAGTTGCTTCAACAGCAAGTTTCACCGGAGATTGCCTCGGCCCTGATCCATGAGCAAGGGGAGAAAAAGAAGCAGTTTGTAGCCATCTTGTTTCTGGACATTCGCGGCTTTACTCCCATTGCTGAAAAAATGGAGCCCAAGGAACTTATTGAATACCAGAATAAGGTTTTTGGATTCATGATCGAAATAGTCGCCAAATTCCATGGTAATATCAACCAATTTATGGGTGACGGTTTCATGGCTACGTTTGGAGCCCCTGTGTCACACGGGAATGACATTCGGAACGCATTTCTCGCGGGTCTGGAAATACTCGAAGGAATCAATCGACTGAATAGCGAAGAAGCTAGCCTGCCGACTACCTCTGTGGGCATAGGCATCCACGCAGGAAATGTGGTGACTGGAAATGTTGGTACCGAATCAAGGAAACAGTTTTCGGTAACCGGCAACACGGTGATTATCGCAGCCCGAGTTGAACAGCTTAATAAGGTGTACAACTCCAATCTAATCATCACCGATGAAGTGCATCAAAAACTTGACAGCGGGGATCTCAAATCATCTCAATTCAAGACAGAAGAAACGACGGTGAAGGGAAGAAGTCAACCAATAAAAATACATGTTCTTGAAGCCAGTTGAGCCTAAAACTGAGCTTCTTGAATCAATCCCACCAACTGAAAAATAGTGAGTTCTGCGATTTTTGCATTGTACCGGGCTTCGATGAGACTAATCTCCGCCTGAAGGAGATTTCGCTGAGCCGTTCGAAAATCCAGAGAAGTTACCTGTCCCAACTTGTAGCGCTCCAGCGTTCGGTCGAAATTCTGCTGATTGGCATCCAGGTTGTTGGATTGTGCCTCAACAATGAACAGTCGGTTTTGATAATCTGACCAGGCATTTTCGAAGTCGGTACTGACTTGCTGGGTGGTCTGTTTTAGCAAAGTTTCTTGTATGCCCACATTCACACGAGCGTTTTGCGAAGCGACCGACCCAGAACCGCCGTCAAACAGATTCCAGGTGAAAGAGGCTCCATAGGTCAGACCGTTTCCTGAACGTGAACTCAGGAAGTTACCAGGAGCAAAGTTGTTTACCGTATTTCGATATCCACCGTTTAGCGAAATGGTTGGAAAGAAAATTCGCTGAGAGATTTGATTGTCATACTGACTCACCGCAACACCAGCTTTGGCCAACTGAATCTGCGTATTCTTTGCCAGTAAAGATTGAATCAACGCGTCCTTGTCGGTTATCGGTGCAAAACTTACTGCTGTGTCTACTTGGTAAGATACGTTAGTAGTCAGGGATAAGATCAGATTAAGGTTCCTGATTTGATTGTCAAGGTTCTGCTTTGCATTGAGGTAATTAATGCTATCCGTATTGACATCCACTTCAGCATTGGAGATGTCCAGGCGGGTATTTCTTCCATAGTCATAGCCATAGGTAGTACGCACCAGTCGATCCTTCGAAATAGCCAGGGTCTCTTTCAGGCTAAGTAAGGCCTGTTGGCTTTGTGCCACTGCATAGTAAGCAGAGAAAAGTGTGATCAATGTATTTTCTAATGTGGCTTGTGCATTGAGTTGAGTTAGCGTCAGATTTTCCCTGTTTCGCTCGATGCTGTACTTCCTGTTAAATCCATCAAAAAGCACGTAGTTAAGGTTGAGATTTAGTGCCCTACTGTCCGATTCTGCATTGTTGATTGTTGTATCACTGCCGCTGGCAAATACAAGATCGGAGTTGTCGATGTTGTAAGTGATGTTGCCATCTGCAGAAAGTGTGGGTAAATAACCCGAATTCAAAACCCCTGTGTTATTATTCGCAATTTCAGTATTTAGGTCAGCCACTTTCAGGTCAAAGTTGTTTTCCATGAGCAACTTAAGCGCTTCCGCCTTGGTTAAGATCGATTGCGACCGACTAACAAAGCTCAGGCTTAGCAGAAATAAAATGGATAGCTTACGCTTCATGCAAGTCTGTTTTTAGTTCTATGACAGCGGGTTCTACTTGTTCTCTTGGGACCCTTTTTCCCGAAATCAGCCACCTGATATTGACTTTGAGTGAATTGCTTAAGGATAGATAGATTGGAAGGACCACAAGGGTTAAGATCGTTGCAATACCTATTCCGTAGGCGATAGAAATCGCCATTGGGATCAGAAACTGTGCTTGTCTACTCTTCTCAAAAATGAGTGGTGCCAGTCCGGCAATTGTGGTTAGTGATGTAAGGAAGATGGCCCGAAATCGCGACTTCGCGGCCTCGTACAAGGCCGTGTCATACTGCATGCCTTCCTTAAGATAGCTGTTGAATTTTCCAATTAGCACCAATCCATCGTTGACCATTATGCCGATAAGAGCAATGATGCCCAGCCATGAAAGGATGTTGATAGGAAAGCCGTGAATCCAGTGTCCCCATGCCACACCTACCAGGCTTAGTGGAATGAGAAGTAGCAATAGCAACGGCTGGTCATACGAACGGAACGTGAAGGCGATGGTCATGTAGATGAGGAAAATAATGATGGGAACGATCGTATTTGCTGATTTTATGAGCTTATTCTGTTCTCGCTTTTGTCCATCATATACCGGTGTTACCGAAGGATATTTCTCAAGGATCGGAGGGATGACATTTTCTTTCAGATCATTGAGAATGTCCGGTGCACTTTCAGTCGGATCAGAGAGATCTGAGGATATTTGGACCTCGCGTCGGCCATCTACGTGGTTGATGGCGATCTCACCCCTTTCGATCGTATAATCTGCTACTTCCTTAAAGGGCACCTTGGACCCGTCAGGAGTATTGATTTTCATTTCGTCCAACCGATTGATACTCGATCGGTTTTCTTCGTCATAGCGAACCCATACCTTGATTTCATCCTGTCCCCGCTGAAAACGTTGTGCCTGGAATCCGAAGAATCCACTACGTACCTGGCTCATGACTTCCTGGGTGTTGAGTCCAAGTAAATAAGCCTTGTCCTTCAGTTCAATATTCACTTCCTTGATGCCCAGGGGATCGTTATCGGTAATGTCTTTGAGTAGTGCATTGTTCTCCATGTTTTGCTTTAGCTCTGCCTTTGCCGCTTTCAGTTCCACAGGGTTGCTGCCTAGTAAGGAGATCGAGATAGGGCTGCCACCAAAGTTTCTACCTCCTCCATATGTCAATGCTTCCACACCATAGACCGGGCCCATTTTCTTTTGGATGGAGTTTCCAATGGCGGTAGAAGGAAAGTCCCTTAGCTCTCCAGGGAGTAAATTGATACGAAGGGCTCCGTTGCCTGTGCCCGGACCTAGCGTCTTGATTACGTTCTGAATGACTTGCCGGTTCCCCGTCTGCCTTTGGGTAAATTCTTCATTCACCACCCAAGCTTTTTCTTCAATGGCTGTCAAGATTGAATCCGTGATGGCTACGTTCGTGCCTTCTGGCATCTTCAATGTCACGCTTACTTGGTCGCTGGCGATCTGCGGGAAAAAGGTGGTTCGAATGATCCCGCCGCCAATCGAGCCAAAGGTCAAGATCAATAGGGAGAAAGCGATGGCCAGAGCAAGGAACCGGTTGTTGAGACTGAATCGTAGTACTTTCGTGTAGATCCGATCACGCAACACTTTAATGATGCTGTCACCGATCTTATTGATTTCACGCAGTTTAGAGAAAACCAATGCGATACCCTGTTTCTTTTCGCTGGGATCTTGCTTTGTTAGTGCTTTGGAGTGTGCAATGTGGGCGGGTAGTATGATCAACGCTTCGATCAGCGATATCGACAAGGTCAGAATGACTACCAGAGAAACTTCTCCAAAGAAGTCCCCGATACGTCCATCTAAAAATAAGAAGGTGCCGAACGCGAGCAGAGTGGTAAGGATTGCAGATACAATCGGAGGAATCACTTCCATGGTGCCATCGATGGCAGCTTGCACTCTGCTTTTTCCCTTCTCGTAATGATGGTAAATGTTTTCGGCAATGACAATTCCATCATCCACCAGGATCCCGATTACGATAATCATCGCAAAAAGTGACAGGACATTAATCGTAATATCGATTCCGGAAGCGAAAATGAACATACCCAGGAACGCAATGGGCAACCCAAGGGCAACCCAGAATGCCAATCTGGTGTTCAGAAAAAGTGAAAGAAAAATTAAAACCAGGAGGATCCCGATTGTTGCATTTTCAGCCAGAAGTGCGGTTCGCTGATTAAGTGTAATGGAAGAATCGCTGACCACATTCAAATCAAGCTCAGGGTATCGCTGATTGAATTCTTCAATGTAGTCGCGAACCTTGGCTGCTGAGGAGATCAGATCTTCGTCATTGGTGTTACTGATGGTAAGATCTACTGCTACTTCTCCATTGTAGAAGCTGGCATTGGGTGTCTCCGCAAATCGGTCTCGCACCTCAGCTACGTCTTTGAGCCGGATGACATTGCCATTGGATTCTGCACGAACCACTAGAAAGTCAAGTTCTCTGGCAATGTAAGATCGGCTGTTTGCACGGATCAGGTATTCTTCGATGTTTGTTTTAATGTTGCCGCCTGACGTCAGGATATTTTCTCTGGACACTGCCTGCGCCACGTCGTTAAAACTCAGGTTGTACGCCAGTAGGTCTTTTTCTCTCACGGCGATCTCAATTTCCTCATCCGGAAATCCGGAAATCGCCACTTGCGAGATGCCCTCCAATGCACGCATGTCATCCTCAATACCACGAGCAATTTCTTTCAGCGCCTGCAGACTTACGTCATCTCCACTCAGCGCAAAAGAGATGGTCGGACGAGTACTTTCTTGCTTGCTTACCACTGGAGGTTCCATTCCTACTGGATAGGAGGGTACCCGGTCCACTGCGTTTTTGACTTCCTGAAGCATCAAGTCAATATCCTGTCCTTTTTCAATTTCAACCCGGATCAGACCTGCATTTTCATTGCTGGTGGAAAGCACACGATCAATCCCTACGATCCCTTTCAAATTATCTTCTACTTTAAGCACGATCCCTTGTTCAATTTCAAAGGGTGAAGCTCCAGGGTAGGTTAGGCTAATGTTGATTACTTTGGAATCGACCAATGGGAAGAAAGACGACTTCATCTTTGACATGCCGATCAGTCCAAAGATCACAATAGCAATCATCAGGATATTGACAGCTACTGAGTACTTGATGAAATAGGAGATCAGCCGTTTCATAGCGACGTGTTTTTGATGCTTGCCTCAGAGATGGTTTCTACTGGCATGCCTGCATATCCACCAGCAACCGGCCGAACGACCAATGCTGTGCCATTTTCCAGTCCGGTAATAATTGCGGTCTTTTCGGTGTAGTGGACAGGCTGGATTGCTTTGATGACCAATTCATTATTTTCAACTACAAATAACTCCCTTTCATTCAGCAATAGGTTACGTTCAATTTCGATGGCGTTCGTCTCTGCTTTTGCAGCGATGTTAGCTTCCAAATACATGCCTTCTACCAGACCCTGCCCTTGAACGCCGATGAATACCGTTACCGTTTGAGTAGTCAAATCCAACCGGCCGTTCACGCGTTTGACAGTCCCCATCCATTCACTTTGGTTACTAAGATCTGAAAGGCGAACTTGCTTGCCTACCTGCATGATGTCTATGTACTCGGCGTTGACTGCTACTTCCAGTTCGAAGTCTTTCAGAGAAACAAATTCCCCTAGCTTTTGACCTGAGCGTATCAAGGTTCCGGCATTGACTAACGACTCGGTCAAAATCCCATCAAAAGGTGCTCGAATCACATATTTACTTAGTCGTTCTTCAAGGTTCTTGACGGTATAGTAAGTGGTGATCACCTGTCTTCCGGTAATGAAGTATTTCTCTTTGTCAGAGGTGACTTCAGGTAGTGGCCTTATGTTTTTTTCAAGATCAAACCCTTTGAGGTAAGAATCCCAGCGATCAAAAGCATCTGGATAGTCAAACTTAAGGTCTGGCATCATACCGGCGATGAGATCGTATAAGGCGCTGCGTTGCGCAAGCAGGCTGGAATAGTACTCGCGGCTGTCCATCCGCAGCAATACATCTCCTTTCCGGAATGCCTGGCCCGCCTTAAATGCTCGGGTCGACTCCAGCAAAATGCCCTGTACTTCAGAGTAGAGCTCAATTTTTCGAGCTGCTACCAGATTCCCATTGGCATTCACAAGTATGGGTACTTCCCCATTGATCACAGGTCGGGTGTATACTTTTTTTATGGCTTGTGGTACCTCTCGCCGAGTACGCTTATTGGCTCCAATTAAGGATTTTGCCACTAGATAGGCGCCAAAGAGCAGTCCAATTCCAAGTACTACTCCTAAGATTTTTCTAATCATACTTATGCAGTCAACTTTCAGTAAAGCCTGAAACGAATGCAAATGTTCAATTCACCAACTACAATTGAGTGTTTTTTTACACAGAAGGCACAGCAAAGTTGTGGGTGAAGAGCCCAATTCGATTAAAAAGGTGTTCAGATCGATGGTATACATGAATTAGGATTGGTCAGAACAGATGTGACTACTAGCTTTAGACCGATCATGAAACTATTCTTAACTAACCTCCTGATTCCCCTGATTTTTTTCGGAGCTATCGCTCAAGACAGTACCAAGAGCTTCTTGTCAGACAACGACTTGGATGAAATTGCTGATCGAGCCAACAAGCTATTTGAAAAAACAGGATTTAGTTTTTCCGTAAGCTATGCAGAGGAGGTTTATCTGAACCCAAATCAAGCAGCCATTGTCTTGCTCCTTGACCCGACGAACCGTATTGGGACGATACGAACGAATCTGAAAGGGAGGGTGGTAAACCAGGCTTACTGTGACCGACTCATTTATTTATACATCAAACAGGGCTACGAATCAAACAATCTTAAGAATGCGATCCTGTGGATGATTGCAGATATCGAAAAAGGGAGTGAGGATCAGATCATACTGAAGGTGCCAGTGCAACCTGCGGAAGATCCTGGCTCTGATCCGGAATTTTTGATTGTGTTGTGGTTCTTTATCCTCATTGGGATTGTATATGTTGTTAAGACTTTACACAAGGTCTCGAAAAAAACCAATAAGGCTGAATACTGGCAGTACTATGGCTACAGTCGACTGACGGT
>CAZQDI010000060.1:0-21983 GCA_964591785.1 uncultured Roseivirgaceae bacterium | reverse complement strand
AATCCATTAATAAGCTGATTGAAGGGCATTCTGCCAAGGTGAAATTTGCTGAAAAAGTAGGGCAGGGAAAACTTGACGCTGAACTGAACATATTAAGTGAGCACGATGTGCTGGGTTTGTCACTTCTGGAAATGAGGGACAACTTGAAGCAGGTAATCAATGATACCTACTCGGTAATTAATCGAGCGGGGGAGGAAGGTGATTTGGAAGCCAGGATCGACCTGGAAGGTAAGAAAGGAGCATGGAAAGCTCTAGGGAAAGCAATCAATCAACTATTATTCTCGATTTCTACGCCACTGATTTCACTAAACCGAGTTTTTAATGGGATGGCCAAGGGAGACCTAAGTGTTCGTTATTCGAGTGCATCCAAAGGAGACATTTTAAACATGGTAAAGAATCTTAATGAAGGTCTTGATAACATTCAGCGACTGATTCATAAGGTAATTCAGATGGCACGTGAAGTTGGATCTTCCACTCAGGATATGCTCATTTCGGCCAACGAGATGAATACCAACACGGGTGAAATTGCCGCCGCAATTGGCCAGATCAGCGAGGGAGCCCAAAAGCAAGTGCATCGCGTAGACGAAACCTCCAATGTTTCTGAGCGTATGCTGGATTCGGCGAAAAAGATGGGCGAAAAATCGGGGATGATAAATGAGTCTGCAAAGAATGGATTCGATCGCAGTCAAAAGGGCAGAGAAATGGTTTCGAATGTGGAGAACGCAATTGGAGAAATCTCTGCTTTTTCTAACAAAACAGCTGAGTCAATCGATATTTTAACCAAACGATCAAATGAAATCAGTCGTGTGCTGCAAGTTATTAATGAGGTATCATCTCAAACCAATCTTCTTGCATTAAATGCTGCGATTGAAGCTGCGCAGGCAGGAGAGGCTGGGCGGGGTTTTGCCGTAGTAGCAGAAGAAATCCGAAAGCTGGCCGAGGAAACCCGCAATTCTTCGAGGGAAATAGAATCTTTGGTGCAAGCTGTGACCGCAGATACCCAACAGGCTTCCATGGATATAACGAGCATGTCAGAAAGGGTGAAGTCGGGAGATCAGATTGCAAAAGAAACCGCCAAGGTATTTGAAGATATTGCGGAGTCGGCCAGTCAGAACTTGAGTCTATCCGAAGAGATTCTTGGGGCAGCTGAAAGTCAAAAGGCGGATATTCAGGAAATCGTTCGAAGCACGGAAGGTGTGGTGGTCATCGCTGAGCAGACCGCTGCGGGTACGGAAGAGTCAGCGGCATCAGCGACAGAGCTGTCTGCTGGCATGGAAAACTATGCGAATCGACTTGGAAACCTCACCGAGATCACGAATTCACTAAAAACAGAACTCCAAAAATTCAAGTTGGATACCAATGAAGTCTCGGATCAGGAAATGATAGGAAGCTAGTCACTTGGAGACTTTCCAGGCAAGGGTATCATGATGTTCTAAAATTAGTGACCTCAGATAACTTCCAATGTAGTTTACGCCTTCAAAGCCGGCCGATATGGCAGCCTTATTCTCGCGTTCAAAAGAAATCGTGGGTCCTGCGAAGTCATGCAAGTCTTTGTAAAAGCCAAGCGTGAAATTGTCCCACGATGGGCCAAAAACTCTGGTGAAAATGAAGTTCGGGCGATGGTCAATGCCAGCATAAAACACATTCTCGGCCTTTCGCTGATTCAACAATTCATTTTGTTTTCCGGCAAGCGAGGTGAATATTTCAATGTGAAATAGATCGTAGGACTCGCACATCTGGCTAAAATCCTTTGTTGGAGGACCGGCTACAATTGCCTCTTCCTGGAATGAGACGAGCTGATAATACGCATCTCCGTAGGGTTGTTCGAGTGTGAACGAAGTTCTTCGTGTCTGGATTGAAGTGTCGTCAAAGTACGCTTCCAGGCTCTCGATGGGGTAAATGAGCATCAAGTCCCAGTGGTCACCCTGGCTATGTCTGAGTAAATAAGGTTTATGATTGAGGTAGCTTTCATAAGACCCTATATCACGATTGATGCTATCAATCAAGTGGAGTAATGAGCCGGGATTTGCACGTAGTAAGGTTACTTTATAGAGTTGATCTTGGGCAAGAGTATCGAAGGATAACGCTATGAAGATAAGAAGAGGGAAACATCTTTTCATCTTGCCAAGCTACTAAGAATACGGACTACTTTCGGCTATTGTATTCCTTTATCAGTACATTGAGTCGTTTAAAATCCAATTCACCTTGCGCCTCCTTGAGGTGATGCATGATGGCCAACCCTTTGGCAAGCTGACTCTCCACATTTTTTACTTTTCCTACCAAGTGAATCAACGACCGCTGTTTCCCTTTGGTAAGCTCATGGAAATACCTGCTTCCTTCAATATCCTGATGAAGTAGTTCGCCAAACGAGTCGGGTACCGGAATGCCGTATTCGGAGGTGTCTTTTTCAAGCAAAATCTCCACTTCGTCACCTTCAGAAAGCTCATATTTTTTCATGAAGCCTTTTTTGAGGTAAATAAAATAGATGTCGCCTTTTGGCATTAGGGCACTGTGCAGCCGTTCCCCATAAAGTGTACACGTTACTCTTCGATCATCTCCTTCAATGAGTAAATCTCCCTTGGGTTTTGGGACAGCGAGGTAGTAGCTCCAGAGGTCGTACTCAAATTTGAGAATGGGGACTTTGAGGATCATAGATCAAATCAAAAAATTAATTAAAAAAGATGGTAGGGTAAAATCAAACCTTCTGGTCTACTAAATGTCTAACATGAAATTTAACCAGCAAAGCAATGGAATACTACTTATGGTACGACGAAATAAGCAAATCCTTTACGATAGGGAAGGCAAAGGATTTCATCCTTCCAAAATCAGAAATTCTATATGTCGCAAACACTTCCAATCTGCATATCTGTCGAAGGATCGCAGAAAATCTGAATCTGATCGCATAAGGAAATGACTAAACTTGGTAGTGTTTAGATTGGGCTTGCCTTCGGGCGGCCCTTTTTTTATGCTAGATTTTTTAAGCAGGGGTGTTAGATTTGACAAGAATTTGAGCCATGAGTAGCAGCCTAGCCAGCCTTTGTGAGGAAAAGTATTTTGAAGAAGTATACTTAGAAAACAATCAGCGTCTGATCAATTTTCTTTATTACTCTTTCGGGGATCTCGAGAAGGCACGGAATTTTTCGCAAGACGCATTCGTCAAACTTTGGAAACATTGCAAAGAAGTAGCTTTAGAAGGGGCAAAAGGGTTCTTATATACCACTGCTAAGCGCTTATTCCTTGATGATATCGCGCATCAAAAGGTGCAGTTAAAGTTCCAGGACCGAAGCAAGGCCAGGAATGAAAAATCAGATTCGGCGGAAGATCTTGTGCGTACGAATGAGTTTAAGGAAGCACTGGAACAAGCCATTTCCAGCCTTCCGGAAAAACAACGAACCGTCTTCTTGATGAACCGGATCGATAAAATGAAATATGCTGAGATTTCAGAAGCTTTGGAGATTAGTATCAAGACGGTTGAAAAGCATATGAGTCAGTCATTGATCAAGGTTCGAGAAGCGCTCAACGAATTTGGGACATTTAAATTTTAATTGGGGTAGGGTTTTTTATGAGATATCCGTCGCTACTGTAAGAGAGAGCTAACATGAACCAACAAGACAAAGAACAACTGATCGAACGATGGCTTGAAGGAACCACCACCGAAGATGAATTGCTCAAGACAATCTCAGAGCAAGAACTTAAGCAATATAAAGCGATACTCAATACGGTCGACAATTGGATTCCGGAAGGGAGCGATCAAAACCTTCACCACCTGGAAGAGATATTTGCTACCCGAAAAGAAGCGAAAGTAGTTTCCATGAACCGAACGCCCTGGATCATCAGTGTAGCCGCAAGCATAGCTTTGATCGCGGTCGTTGCGTTCCTTTTCTATGCTAAATCTGAAACCGTCTATTACGCAGAGAATGAACGCTTGGAAATTGTGCTTCCGGACCAATCTACTTCGGTTGTTCTGAGTCCAGGAGCCTCTCTTTCCTATCGTAATTTTGATGCCGAAGGCAGAGCAGTGAGCGTCAACGGAAGAGTGTACTTTGATGTGACTGAGAAGGGGCCCTTCGAGGTTAAGTATAAGGACGGTAGTCTTTCAGTTCTTGGAACGCAATTTGAGATCGTTCAATTCAACGATTACTTTGAGGCAAGCTGCTATGAAGGCTCAGTTCAGTTGAACTATTTGGGAAACGATGCCCTGATGATGGCCGGAGAGCGGGTCATATTTGAAGCAGGCCGGTTGCCAAAAATCCAAATAAGTCAGCAAGGTCCAAGTTGGATCAATGGTGTTGAAAAATTTGAAAATGAATCCCTTATTAAAGTGATCAGGGTGATGGAGTCGCGGTACCAGGTTTCTTTTACAGCGGAGAGCGTTTCCCTCGACCGTAAATTTACCGGCACCATCCCAGGCGATGATCTTGAGCTAGCTTGCAGGTCCGTCTTCACTACCTTAGGAATCAACTACGAAATCGACGAGAAGAGCGTAATTTTGAGCGAGTAATGCATCGAGTCGCATTTCTTGGTATCCTCCTCCTAGCGTGTGCATTTGTCAATGCCCAACCTGTCAATCTTATTGATGAACTCAAGCGGTTTTCTGAAGCGGATCAGATCTCTTTCAGTTATGACCCTGAATTACTGCAAAATGTAGAGGTCCAACAACGCTTTGCATCTGCCTCGGGCTTAATCCAATTCATGAATGAGGAGACAGCGGTCGAAGTGGAACAAGTAGCTCCCAATGAATATTTGATCGTTCCGAGCAAGTCGACGGTCAAGTTTCAATTTGATGCCACGGGCGACACAGTACTTCAACCATTTTATGTTGATATCATTCGAGGTGAAAACGAAGTGCTGTATCAGAATTTTCTGGCGAATCCCGAAAAACCGGTCTTATTCCAATGGACCCCGCGTCCAAGAGATACGATCAGACTTATATCTACCGTTTATGAGGCCGTATCAATCCCAGGAGCCCTTTTGCTCATTGATCTTGAACAACGTGTCAGCGTAAAGGAAAAAGTGACTTATCTGGATGAGATATTGGTTCAGAATTATCTAGCCAAAGGCATCGGGCTAAATCTTAAGGATCAAACTACTTCCATCGAAATGGGTAATCTGGCTTTGATTCCTGGGGAGACAGATGGAGATGTTCTTGCCTCCTTGGCAACATTACCCGGCATCAACTCACCCGATAGCAGACCGGGGAACCTCTTCATCAGAGGCAGTTCGACAGATCAAAACTTAATTCTCTACAATAACATTCCCATTTATCACCGAGGACATTATTACGGATCTATTTCGCCGTATAACCCAGCTGTCATTTCCAATGTAACCGTCAGTAAAAATGGTTTCAATCCCAGATTGGGAGGCCGAGTCGGTGGAGCCATAGAAATCCGTTCCCAAGATGAGGTCTCTGAATACGACGAGTATGGATTTGGTTTGAACTCACTTTATGGCAATGCCTTCTTGAAAACAAAGGTCAAGAAAAACTGGGGAGTTTCAATTTCAGCAAGACGTTCACTTCCTTCGTTTTGGATTCCACCAAAGCTGAAAGAAATCTCGACCATGACCTATTCTGCCACCGTACTCACGGACCCTGACAATGGGATCGATTTTGACCAGATTAATGTGAAATACGAGGATTACAATTTCAATCTCTTGTGGCAACCCAATCTAAAAAATCGTTTCAAATTGAGCGGTCTCTATACCAACAATGCGACCGACTATACTCTTGAAAGTGACACAACCAGTAATTTGGAACTGATTACCTATGATAACATAGGAGTAAGTCTGGAATGGGATCGTGTGTATTCAGATAATGTCAGTGGTCAATTTGTCACTTTCTTCAGCGACTATTACTCGGCCTATGAAACAGTCCTTGCTGATCGGCCCACAATTGATGACGATCGACCGGAACCTGATCTGATTTCGGCGGATATCGAGTCAGAAAACTACCTGAAAGATGCCGGGGCTTCTTATGAGCTAAAGATCAACAAGGGTAACTGGAATGAACTGGCTATAGGAAT
The DNA here is from genome assembly GCA_964591785.1 of uncultured Roseivirgaceae bacterium. GTDB lineage: Bacteria > Bacteroidota > Bacteroidia > Cytophagales > Cyclobacteriaceae > Ekhidna. The sequence goes on along the minus strand of CAZQDI010000060.1, from coordinate 15,963 downwards.
ATCCTCGCAATGGAGTCAGGTTCGGTTTGAATATGGCGATGTCAGGAGAGATCGCGATGCTTTTGTTGCGAGACGAACAGACGAGACATTTATCCATGCTGCATATGGGAATTATAAACTGAAGGGCTTTGGGCAGCTTTACTTTCAAGTGGGCGGTAGGATGGAGTATTATTCTCTAACGGATGGAGTCTATTTTTCACCCAGGCTCTTAGCAAATTATGACTTGACAGATGATTTGATCCTCAAAGCCTCTGCGGGACGCTACTATCAATTTCTAAATCAAATGAAGTACTTGAATTTTGGCAATGCGGGCTTTGATAACGAGCTGTGGCGTCTTGCTGATGGAAAGGGCATCAGGAATTTGTATTCAGATCAGGCAATGATAGGTGGGGTTTGGACCAAAGGCAGATGGGTGTTTGATGTAGAGGTGTATCGAAAGTGGGTCAACAATGTGAACTATGCGAGCACTTTTCGGCTGGAGCCGGAGACCTTTTATCAAACGGCCGACTGGGACATTCGAGGGATCGACTTGTTTACCAAAGTACAGGTTACTGATGGTTTTAGCGTGTGGGGAAGTTATGAACGATCAGAACAGACCTTAGCATTTGACAGCTTACCTTCCGTATCTTATCAATACAAGTACAATCGACCACACCGCTTTAAAATGGGTGGTCTGTACCAAAAAGGCAGGTGGAAGTTGTCATACTCATGGAAGATTCTGAGCGGCTTATTTGGCAGGTCTGTGGATATTTTAGCAGAACTGGACCAGGTGACGGTAGTAACAACGCCTCCTCCGATGCGCCCTCCACCACCTGGGGGCGGTCCGCCTCCGGATATGCCGCAGCAACGGCCCTTGAGACGTAGACCGGCAACCATTGATGATCTTCCAACAAGGTATGAGACTTTCCATGGCTTTGATTTTTTTGCAACTTATCAGATCCCGAAAACTAACACTCGGAAATGGGACGCAGTCATTGGTCTTTCACTGATCAATTTACTTAACGTCGAAAATCAAATTGATCAAGTTGTTAGAGGTGCGGATGAACGGACCCTCATGGAACGATATGCGCTGGGATTCTCACCCAACCTGAACATAACCATTAAGTGGTGAGCCCCTTTTCCTGCAAATTCCGAAGTATGGACATCGCCTTCTCTTTCTGCTCCTTCGCTACAAAAAGGTGATCGTGGTAAAACCCTGCCATGACATTGCAACTGATGCCCTCATGTGAAAGTGCAGTGGAAAAGGCGGCAGTTAATCCGACCGCTTCCAAAGACGAATGAACTTCAAGTGTAATCCAGGCAGCTGCAAAGGTATGTTTGAGGCCTAGTGACTCGGCTTTTTGTTGGTCAACAATCACTGAGAACCCTTCTTCTTCGCGAAAGAAGCCCACCATTTCTTTTGGTGGTATGCTTCCCAAATCGGGCACCGTTGTAAAAACGTAGGTACCTTCATGTAGCGTAGGGCGCATCGATCGGATGAGTTTTGAAAGGTCAATTTCTCCTTTGTTCATGATGCTCGATTGAGAGGATAATAAAAAGACCAAACCTTTCGGTCCGGCCTTTTTTTCAGGTTAGCATGGGATATTTATTTGTCCATCTCAACAGTTGTTTCCAGGCTGGATCGGTTCTTTACATGTTCTTCCAACCACTGATCTTGTTCCCACAGCACATGCATGATGCTTTCTTTCGCACGGTAGCCATGACTTTCTTTGGGTAGCATCACGAGTCGAGCTGGTCCACCCAACCCTTTTAGGGCATTGAAGTAGCGTTCACTTTGCATAGGGTATGTTCCCGAATTATTGTCTGCCTCTCCATGGATGAGTAGGAGTGGTGTTTTCATCTTGTCTGCATGCATGAAGGGGGACATGGTATAATACACTTCAGGCGCATCCCAGTAACTACGTTCCTCACGCTGGAATCCAAAAGGCGTTAAAGTTCGATTGTAAGCACCACTTCTGGCAATTCCTGCAGCAAACAGATTAGAATGACTCAATAAGTTCGCAACCATGAAGGCCCCATAGGAATGACCTCCGACTCCTACTCGGTTGCGATCGATGTAGCCCATATCATCTACCGCATCAATGCCGGCCTTGGCATTAGCAACCAATTGCTTTCTGAACGTATCATTTGGCTCTTCATCTCCTTCGCCGATGATTGGAAACGCTGCATCATCCAGGACCACATAGCCTCTGGTGACCCAATAAACCGGAGATCCATAATACGGATACACGAACTCATTTGGGTTGGTGGTATTTTGACCTGCGCTGGCTTTGTCTTTGTATTCGACCGGATAGGCCCACATGATCATAGGCATTTTTTCTTTTTTCTCCTTGTCATAACCTAAAGGCAAGTACAAGGTGCCTGTCAACTCGACCCCGTCATCACGCTGGTAGGTAATGACCTCTTTCTCCACATCCATCATTGCCTTGAAAGGGTTTTCAAACTGAGTGATCGGTTTCAATGCCATCTTCCTTTTGATGTTGCGCACGAAGTAGTTTGGGTACTCAGTTGGCGATTCGAGTCGGATCAGAATTTCGCCTTTACTCATGTCAATGGCATAGACCAGGTCTTCGACCTTATCCGTGTATTCCGACTGATAAAGTCGGGTAGTTTTGTTATTTTCCAAATTGAGTTGGTCCACGAAAGGAAATTGACCTTCTTCTGTAAATCCCTCCCCCATAAGATAGGCATTGCCTTTGTCCATTGCCAGTACTTCCTGGTTGTATTTGTTTTTTGTCGTCACAAATTCACCGGGATCACTGTACGTGTCCTGATAGTTTCGGTCGGTGATGATTTTGGGCGCTACTGAATTATCTGAAGGGTTAAAGACGTAGGTTTTGGTGTTACGATTGTCGAACCAGTAGTCAAATGCGATCGCGACATCGTCGGTGCCCCAGGTCATATCGTAAATCCTGTTCTTTACTTTCAGAATTGAGCGTGGTTCCCCACTGAATGGAGCAGCGAGTTCAAATGCTTCATCATGGTACTCCACCTCGGCAGCAGGGTCTCCGCCATCTAATGCCTGCGCCCAAACGACGGTCGCAGGTTTGTCACTTCTCCAACTGAAATTCCTGGGTTTGTCGGTCGTAGACATAAAGCCTTTTGGACGAACCTCATCTACTGGATTATCCAGCAGCACCTTCACCTGATTGCCTTCCTGATCGAAAATGACCGTTTCCGAGGCAAAACGATAATAGGGCACAAGGTATGAGAATGGTCTTTTCACCCTGGTGATCATCACGTACTTGCCGTCCGGAGAGAAATCCATGCCCCGGTACATGCCGGTATCCATCCATTTCACTGCACTTCCATTCAGGGCCACTTTAACGATCTCAGATCTGGCCAGTTGCTCAAAGTTCTTCTCATCAACTGGGTTTTTTAGCAAGTCCTGATAGGTTCGGTTCTGAGCTTTGGCTCCAGAGCTTTCCGTCACGGTCGGGCCGGAGGGAACTGCGGTTTGTGCATTGATCAACGGCTCACGGTCAGAAGGAAGCATTTTTACTAATAGACTCTTCCCATCTGATGCCCAGGCCATCGGCCATCCCAAGTTGGCATTTGCTCCTGCGTTGGTGAGTTTTTTTGCTGTGCCGGCCTCCACATCAAGAGTCCAGATTTCAACACCGGAAGAAGTGGTGTTCGTAAATGCCATGAGACGTTCGTCTGGTGACCAACTGAAATAAGCAAGACGCGGATTCTCAGGAAGACCTGTGACTTGTCGAGCCATTTGGTCGAAGGCCTTCTTCACTTTCAGGTTGTTATAGAAAGTAGTTCGACTTCCGATATTCGTAACCGGGTTGATGCGCAATCCGCCCAGTCTCAATTCTTCTTCCGAAAGCTCAGCAATCGTCTTGTATGCATTGCGATAAAGAAGGACAACGTTTTCACCCTCGTTGTCAATTCTCACTCGGGGAGCGAGCGGTGCGTCTACCAAATCCTTGATTTCTTTTGGAGGTTCTTGATAATTCAATCCTCCTTGTGCTTCTGCTCCAATTGTGAAGGAGAGCAACATTACGAAATGTGCGAATCTCTTCATAGTCCAGTATTTTTTATTTTTTGTTGAAGTTAAAGAACTAACGATCTGCGTAAAAACCATTCATGTAAATTTCACTGAAGCACTCCGAGATTGGGCTTGAAGACCCTCTATTAACCAACGGTTGATGCCATGAGCCAATAATCAAAACGAATGCAATGTCGGAGTTTGATTGTTTAACTTGTGCCTTCAATAACAAACATTAATTTCTTACTATGAAAAAACTATTCATACCAGCGGTGCTGCTGGCTTTCTTGATCGGATGTACTCCACCTTCGGGAGAGAATTCGGCAGGAGAGGATGCCTCTTTTCAGGTTCCATTGGATTACTATACACTGGACAATGGTCTGAAGGTAATTCTATCAGAGGACAAGACAGCCCCGACCGTAGTTGTTGCTGTGTATTACAACATCGGTTTCAGAATCGAGCCGAAAGATCGAACTGGGTTTGCTCATTTGTTTGAACACATGATGTTCCAAGGTTCCCAGAATCTCGGAAAGATGGAATTCATCAAGCTGGTACAACAAAACGGGGGAGTTCTGAATGGATCTACACGATTTGACTTTACTAACTATTTTGAGATTGTCCCGGCGCATAAGTTGGAGACCATGTTGTGGGCTGAGGCAGACCGTATGCGAGGATTGGCCATTACTCAAGAAAACCTGACTAATCAGCAGGGTGTGGTGACCAATGAGGTAAAAGTCAATGTGCTGAATCAGCCATATGGCGGTTTTCCCTGGCTAGATATGCCCCAATATGCCAATGAGAATTGGTACAATGCCCATAATTTCTATGGGGACCTGGAAGATCTCGATGCTGCCACACTGGAGGATGTACAAAGCTTCTTCGATACCTACTACTCGCCCAACAACGCTGCCATTGCCATTGTGGGAGACTTTGAGATGGATGATGCCAAAAAGTGGATCGAACAATACTTTGCAGATCTTCCAGCGGTCGAATTACCAGCCCTACCCGACATTTCTGAGAAGCCGCAAACTGAAGAGAAACGTTTCGAAAAGGAAGACCGACTGGCCAATAAGCCTGCGATTGCACTGGCCTACCAAATGCCTGAGAGGAACTCCACAGATTACTATGCGATGGGACTATTGGATCAGATCCTTGTTCAAGGCGACAATAGTTTGCTTTACAAAAAGCTTGTAAAAGAAAAAGGCTATACTGCGAATGTAGGGGGAGGCATCAATTACCTTGGAAATATGTTCAATTACAAAGGACCGATGCTCTGGATGTACAATTTCATCTATGATAACGAAGTAGCAGCCGATACCATCCTGCAGTCGATTGATGAAGTGATGATGGATTTGAAAGCCGAGGGAGTCACACAAGAAATGCTTGACAATGCGCTGGTAAAGATTCGCTCGAGTTTATATGATAATTTGGGTGGGTTTTTCGGCTTCGGTCGGGCAGACCTACTTGCCAGTTTTGCCCTGTTCGATGACGACCCGGGCAGGATCAACCAAATCGAAGCCGAGTTCAAAAAAATCACAGTAGATGATGTCAATAAAACGATTGATAGCTACCTGGCACGAACCAATCGTACCATTTTAACACTAAAACCATTGGCAGCTCAAACCAATTAAACTATGAAAAAAATTAGTATATATATTTTGATGTGCTTTTTCTTGATCGTTGGGATGGCGCAAGATGAAAAGCAGGCTCCCCCAGCGGGCGGGACACCGAAAGGGTTTACGCTCCCTGAAAAGGAGACTTTTGAATTGGAAAATGGACTTTCGGCGGTCATGGTGCCGTGGGGCTCCATTCCTAAAGCTACCATTCGTTTTGTAGTAAAAACAGGCAACATTCATGAGGAAGCTGATGAAGTTTGGCTTGCTGACATTGTTTCTGATTTGATGCAAGAAGGTAGTGCATCGAAGGATGGTAACCAGATTGCAGATGAAATGGCAAGCATGGGTGGAGATCTTTCGATTGGGGTCGGCCAACATACGACCACTTTGACCGCATCAGTCCTATACGAATTTGTGCCGGATGCCATTGCATTAATGGCCGATGTGCTCTTGAATCCCTCATTCCCTGAGAGCGAGTTGCAGCGATTAACCAATGATCGAAAACGTCAACTCAGTGTAAATAAAACTCAACCTAAGCCACAGGCATATGAGAAATTTTATGCTTCCATCTATCCTGACCACCCATATGGTCGCTATTTCCCTACAGATGAAATGCTTGATAGCTACACCGTAGAAAAGGTTAAAGCTTTTTATGAAAAGAACTTCGGAGCGAGGAGAACCACAGTCTACGTCGCAGGTAAGTTCAATGAAACAGCGACTAAAGATGCCATTGAAAGCACTTTTGCTGATTGGAAGGCTGGTGAAGATGCCAACTACCCAGCTGCTGCGCCCATTACCGGTGCTAAGATCGACCTGATCGATCGCCCGGATGCTCCGCAGTCCACCTTGATAGTCGGTTTGCCAGTTCCTGATCAATCTCATCCTGATTACATCCCAATGAGTGTTACCAATGCACTGTTGGGTGGTTCTTTCGGATCGAGAATTACCAGTAATATCCGAGAGGATAAGGGGTACACTTATTCACCCTTCAGTACGGTTAGCAATCGATACCAGTCTGCCATGTGGATGGAAGTGGCAGATGTGACCACCGACGTCACCGGCCCTGCACTTCGTGAGGTCACGAAGGAAATCTATCGACTGCAAGAGGAACCGCCAACTAAAGAAGAGCTGGATGGTATCAAAAATTACCAGGCGGGCATTTATGTGTTACAGAATTCAACTCCTGGCGGAATTATCAGCCAATTGTCTACGTTGGAGACTTTCGATCTCCCGGATGAATTTTTGACTGAGAGAGTAAAAAGGATCTACTCCGTCACTCCTGAACAGGTTAGCGAGTTGACTAAAAAGTACATTCGGCCTCAGGACATGACCATGGTCATCGTCGGAGATAAAGAGAAAATTGAGAAGCAGATTGAAGAATATGAGGAAGAATTGAAGAACAATCAATGACCTGTGTTGAATTTGGTTGCAAAGAGACAAAACCTCGCTGATCAAGCGGGGTTTTCCTTTTTGGTGGAAGTGAAATTCAAATTTGCTTCAAAAATGAGGTCTAAGTTTACGCCATGAAGCTCCTATTGGTAGAAGACCAGGCCGACTTAGCAAAAAGTGTAAAGACCTTCTTTATTGCAGAAGGAGATGTGTGCGAAGTGGCTCCATCTTACGGAAAAGCGACTGAGAAACTTTATGCTTTCCAATATGATGTTCTTCTACTTGACTTGATGCTTCCCGATGGCAATGGAATGGACCTGTTGCAGGAGGTTAGAGCGAATTGGCCCGATCTGGGTGTGATCATTATCTCCGCAAAGAACGCTTTGGATGACAAACTTAAGGGATTGGAGCTAGGCGCGGATGATTATCTGCCCAAACCTTTTCACCTGGCAGAACTTAATGCACGAAGTAGAGCAGTTTATCGAAGGAGGAAGGAAGCAGGAAAGAAACAGCTGTCTTACAATGAAATAGCCATCAATCTGGAGACTAAGGAAGGAGCTGTTCATGGTAAGGTGCTAGAACTTACTAGAAAAGAGTATGATCTTCTGCACTATATTATCGTCAATCAAAAGCGGTTGCTGACTAAGCAAGCCATTGCTGAGCACCTTTGGGGAGATTATATGGATACTGCAGACTCATTTGATTTTGTTTATCAGCATATCAAGAACGTGAGAAAAAAAATCGTGGAAGCCGGGGGTAAGGATTACATCAAGACGGTCTACGGGGTCGGATACAAACTAAAAGACGAAGAATGAATCTGATCGCACGTATTACAATCTTGTTTGGTCTTGTTTCGTTGCTGGTCTTTGGCATTGGAGGCATCATTAGTTACCGGATTCTGATGCGAGAGGTAGAAGCTGAGCAACAACGTTTTCTTCTCGAACGCCTGGAACGGATCGAACAGAGGATACGACGAATTAAGCCCGTAGATACCATGAGGTGGAACAAGATGGTCACCTTTCCGATTGATGATGATACACAAGAACATCGGGAATTCTCGGACACCTTGGTGATGCACAGTCAGCTGGAGCGAATGGAGTCTCACCTTAAATTGGATGCTGTACTGAATGTGGACGGCCAGGGATATCGAGTGATTTTATACGACGTCATTATTGAAGAAGATGATATTAAAGATGGCCTCACCGAATCATTGACCAAGATGTACTTGCTCTTGATTTTTGCGCTGCTAATCATTAGTGGTGTGTCTTCCTACTTCATACTTAGGCCCTTCAAGCTTACCTTGGGAGAGATTAAGCAGTTTTCTTTGAAAGACCCAAATCAACATTCATCTTTTCCAACCTCGGGTGTCAAAGAGTTTAATCGACTCAACGCTTTTTTGAAGGAGATGACAGATAAAATGAGATCTGATTACAAGTCATTAAAGGAATTTTCTGAAAACGCCTCTCATGAGTTTCAAACACCTATTGCCATCATCCAAAGTAAATTAGATGTGTTACTTGACGAGGATTCACTCCAGGAAGCTCAGCTTGAACAACTTAGTGCAATTCAAAATGCGACCAAAAGACTCAGCAACATCAGCAACTCCCTTGCCTTGCTCACAAAAATTGAAAACAATGAATTTGTAGACGTCTCAAGGGTTAATGCTTCGGAATTAGTGGGAAGCCTGTTGAAGGAATTCACGGAGCTATTCGATCTGAAAGACTTGAAGTTATCACAAGATATCGACGAGCATATTGTTCTGGAGTCTGATAAGGTATTGATCGAATTAATGTTCACCAACCTAATCAGCAACGCGATTAGGTACAACATGCCGGGAGGAAAAGTAGAGTTGCAATTAAATGAAGATCGATTGCTGATCTCCAACACAGGTCCGGAGCTGACAGTCGATCCGGCAGAACTATTTGAACGATTCAAGAAATCCAACCAAAGCGGAGGTTCTTTAGGGCTAGGGCTTGCTATTGTGAAAAAGATCTGTGAATGCTATGGGTATCAGGTGTCTTACCAATTTGCAGAAGGCATACACACCATTCAAATCACATTTAGTCCGCTTGCACAAACAAGTTGACATCTTCAGAATTGCTTCAAATTCTAATCAAACATCCTTCAGGTTGCGGAGTTTCTTTTGCGTAATGAAACATAAAGGACTACTCTTCACACTATTTATACTCATCATTCAAATTGGATTCGCCCAGTATCCACGGGGCCAAAAGCAAGAAGTACCAGACATATTTATCAAGGGGAGACTACTACATGAAAGTGCAAATACTCCCATTGAGTTTGCGACCGTCAGTATTTTGAATCAAAAAGATTCCACACTTGTCACGGGTGGATTGACGGACGAAAAGGGCTCATTTGATATTGCCGTCAAACCCGGAACGTATTTTCTACGCACACAGTTTATGGGATTTGAAACTCGTACCATTTCAAATATTTCATTGGATGGAAGAAATAGAGTTTACAACGTAGGTGAAATTCAAGTCAAGGAAAGTGAGCGTTTCTTGGAGGAAGTGGTCGTCCAGGCAGAGCGAACTGAGATGGAGCTCACCCTGGATAAAAAGGTGTACAATATTGGTAAAGACTTGAGTAACCTCGGGGGTAGCGCTTCGGATTTGCTTGCTAACCTTCCATCTGTCGAAGTGGATGTGGATGGCAATGTATCGCTCAGGGGTAGCGAAAATGTACAGATCCTAGTGGACGGGAAACCTTCAGGATTGATTGGTCTTTCCGGAACTGGTGGATTGCAACAGTTGCAAGGTAACCTGATTGAACGTGTAGAAATTGTAACCAATCCCTCGGCAAGGTATGATGCGGAAGGGGGAGCAGGGATTATCAATATCATCCTAAAGAAAGATCGTGCGAAAGGATTCAACGGCAGTTTCCAGGTGCAAGGTGGACTACCACAAAACAACGGGGCCAGTGTAAACGTCAACTATCGTACGGGTTGGATTAATTGGTTTGTCAACTACGGGGTCACAGCAAGAACCTCACCCGGTCAGGGATTTACGAACAATTTCTTCAATACCAGTGATAGCATCTACTACATCGACCAGGATAACGACCGTGAACGAAAGAGCTTGTCTCAGAACATCAGGTTTGGCTCAGACATTTATTTCAATGAAAAGAATGTGTTGACACTCTCCGCTTCTTACCGAAACGCGGACAGTGACAACACGACTAAAACCGGGTACCTCTTTTTGGACGAAAATCGTACCCAGTTTTCAGATCGTTTCCGTGTGGACAATGAGGAGGAGACAGATGTGAACTGGCAGTACGAGTTGAACTACAACAGAGATTTCAAACGGAAGGGACAGAAATTGACATTCACTTTGCAACAGCAAGACAGTGAGGAAACCGAGATCTCTGAGTTTGATGATGTGACCAATTTTTCTGATGGAACCATTGTTGATTTAATTCAAAGGGCCCGAAACGATAATGGAGAAGAGCGACAGCTGATGCAGCTGGATTACATTCATCCGTTTGGAAAAGCAGCTAAGCTGGAGGTAGGGCTGAGGTACAATGGCCGGGAAATTTTTAATGACTACATCGTAGAATCCGATTCCGCAGGGTCGGGCGAATACGAGGAAGTTTTGGCGCTAACCAATGATTTCTCTTTCAAGGAGCGAGTTTACGCGGCCTATGGTATTCTGAGCAACCAGTATGAAAAACTTTCCTGGCAGGTAGGGTTACGAGCGGAACAGACGGATTTGGAAACTTTGCTTTTACAAACCAACGAAGAGAATAATCAGAATTATTTAAGTTTTTTTCCAAGCGCAAACCTGTCTTACAAGTACAGTAAGATTTCATCCCTACAATTAAGTTACAGCCGAAGAATTTCCCGACCTCGTTTCAGAAATCTGAACCCTTTCATCACTTACAGCAATCCGCTGAGTTTGTTTCTAGGCAATCCGGAATTGCAACCACAGTTCACTGATTCTTACGAGTTGGGTATCCTTCAAAATAGAAAGTCTTCCAGCATCTACGTGGGTGTCTATTACAGGTATACCACAGATGTAGTCCAACGAATCCAACGTGAGCGATTGGGAGAAGAAGGAGTAGTGGAGCGACTTCCGGTAAATCTCGGGGTACGAGATGATATTGGAATCGAAGCGAACATCAACTACGACTTCACAAGAAAATTTAGAGTGACCAGTAATTTCAATTTCTTCAATTCACAGGTGGACGGTGGCGAAACCCTCTCGGCTGAAGCGACGACAGTTTCTACAAGAATCGGAGCCTTTTATCGGGATCGAAAATTATTCAATGCCCAGCTTTCATGGTTTTATCGTGCGCCACAAAACAGGCCGCAAGGGGTGAGCAAATCGATCCAAAGTCTTGATCTGGGTATTTCGAAAGATGTGCTCAAGAACAACGGAACGATTTCGCTGAACGCCAGAGATTTATTCAACACAAGAAAATGGAGAAGTGAGACCGTTACCGAAACATTTACAACGGATTCTGAGTTTCAATGGAGGCGTGGGCCTACAGCGGTTTTGTCTTTTACTTATCGCTTAAATCAAAAGAAACAAAGAGCTAGAAGATCCAGGGGAGAATATGAAGGCGGAGGAGAAGATTTTGGATTTTAAAGATGCATTTTAAGTAGTAGAGTTGTTGAGCGGATCCACCGGCAAAGGCCGGAGGGCCGCTCAATGTTTTTCTGCTAATTTCAAATTCCGCAATTGTGTCCGACACGGTGTTCGCTTTTGATCAGCCATCCGAAGCCGTTTATGCTTAAGTGCTTGTATGATAGATTGTTACAAAGTCTGGCATTCTTTCTGTAATTAAAAACTGTGACGTCAACAAACAACCAAGATGATCACAGCATTTAAACTCTTCTTCCGAAATCTCCGAAGAAATAAACTCTTTTCGCTAGTCAATATTCTCGGGCTTACCGCCGGTTTTTTTACCTCCGTTTTGATCTACCTGTATGTACAAAGTGAGTTAAGTTACGATCAGTGGCACGAGAAAGGAAATCGCATTTATCGGATCAATCAAACCTTTATCTGGGGCGATGACAATCCCAATCAATTTTCGAGCACCGGTCCCGGGGTGGCCTATTCCATTCTTCAGGAAATACCGGAAGCTGAGAAGGTGGTTAGAATTCACACGGCCAATGTGCCGCCGGTGACCTTTGAACTGGAGGGCCAGGAAAAGTTCTTCAATGACGAGCGGGTCTTTGCTGTTGATTCTACGTTTTTCGAGGTCTTTGATTTTGCCTTGCAGCATGGGGATAGGAAAACTGCAGTTCGAGAGCCGCGCTCTGTGGTACTAAAGCATGAAACCGCCATTCGTTTTTTTGGTGAAACGGATGTTGTTGGAAAGTTTATTTCCATGGGCAGGGGTGAACCCTATAGAATTACCGGGGTATTGGAAGAGATGGAAAAAAATTCCTACCTGGACAACTTTAATCTGATCATGTCGATGAACAGTATTCCGCGGGTGGCTGAGTACAACTGGAGCTGGATGTGGACGACTTTTGAGACGTATGTCTTATTGAGAGAAGGAGTTGACTTTGATCGTGTCAAACAAAAAATAGAAGCTTTGCCAGAGACGCAAACCGCGCGAACGCTAAGCGTGATGGGCTATAACTGGGAGGAGTATCTTGAGGCAGGCAAGGAATGGAATTTATTTATCCAGCCATTCCAGAGTATCTGGCTGCGTTCGACGCACGTCTACAATCGACTCTCGGAGCCCGGAGATATCAAGATCGTAGCTGCCCTGATTGGGTCAGCCATTTTCTTACTGATCCTCTCGTGTATCAACTTCATTAATCTCAGTACTGCGCAGTTTACTGCTCGGGCCAAGGATGTAGCCCTTCGCAAAGTACTTGGAGGGTCTAAGAAAGCATTTGTGAAAAGATTTTTTGGAGAATCACTCGCATATTGTCTGATCTCTTTGACATTGGCTGTACTACTGACACTGTATGCAATTCCTCAGATCAATCAATCATTGAATGTAGAGCTTGCTTATGGTTCGGCCAATCAGTGGGTATTGACCTCCTTTTTTGCAGTCTTGGTGCTGGTTGTAAGTATTGTATCAGGCTTTTATCCTTTCATATTCTTCAATGCGTTCAAACCTGTGACCGCAATGAAAGGAGAATTCAAAACCGGGAAAAAGGGATTGCGATTGAGAAATGGAATGATGGTGGTTCAGTATGTCCTTTCGTTTATCCTAATATTTGGTACCCTCACGATCTATAAGCAGCTCAACTACTTCATGAATGCCGATGTTGGCTATGAAAAGGAGAACCTCCTGATCGTGCGAAATGCACATTGGACGGAATCAAACGAGGAATTGGCCAACGAACTTGCGCAGTTACCGGGTGTAGTAGGCACTTCTCTGTGTGATGCAACGCCTACGTATATTTCAAATGGAGATCAATTCATCCCGGATATCCCCAATGCTGGTTCGTTTCCACTCAACTACGCACTTGCAGACAACAACTACCAGGAAGTACTAGGTCTTGAGCTGGCAGCAGGTCGGTTTTTCGATTCATCCTATGGGAGTGATTCGACAGGGGTCATTCTAAATGAAACAGCAGTTCGTTCCGTCGGTTGGGAACCAGACGAATCCGTTTTGAATAGGAAAATCGAAAACCATTCCGGAACCTACCACATCATAGGCGTGGTAAAGGATTTTAATTTCTGGTCACTTCATGCACCCATCGAGCCGTTTGGAATCTTCGATAAGGATGCCAGGGCAGGATACGATCCATTGAATATGATTGTCATCAAAGCAAAAGCGACTGATGATGAGTTTAAGGAGCTGGCTTCTCTTGTAGAAGCCAAATGGCAGGAATTTGTTCCTAACCGGCCGTTTGAGCATGTTATTTTGGAAGATCATTACAAAGCTGCCTACACTACCGAGCAGCAGTTTGGGGGTGTCCTTTCCTTTTTTGCTATCCTGACCATTATTGTGGCTTCCCTGGGATTGTTTGGCATCGTGGTATTCTCCATCGAGCAAAAGCTTAAAGAAATAGGAGTGCGGAAAGTGCTGGGTGCTTCCATGGCAGGATTGGTCATCCTTTTCACCAAGAAGTATGTGAAGTTGCTTTTCGTTGCTTTCCTTATCGCTTCTCCGCTCGGGTATTTCTTCATGGAAAGCTGGCAGTCGGACTTTGAATATAAGGTCGGAGTGCAGCCTTCGTCCTTTATTTTGTCTTTTCTGATTTTGCTTGTGATCTCACTAGCGATCTCCGTCTATCACACCACAAGGGCGTCATTAACCAACCCCTCCGAGATATTGAAAGACGAGTAGGCTACCTTGAAAAAGTCACCGTGTGACTTTGTAATTTCTTGTGGTCTTGCCCGATGTATTGAACATCGAGCTTCAACTGATCAGGGGTTACATCAAAGTTCATCGTGGCAAAGTTTGGATCGAATACAATCGTCTTCTCCCGGTACTGGTTGGGTTCATTGCGAGGCTCACCCCAGGGATTAGTCAGGCTACTGGAAGTGAATTCGTATAGTGGGTAATTACTTCCAGTCAGATCTAGCCTGGAAACCTCGGAGATGTGGCGGTCTCCGGACAGGAGAACCAAAGGAGTGCCTACCGTTTCGATGAGTTCGAGTAGCCGATTCCTTTCTGCGGTGAAATTGGCCCACTTCTCGAAGCGTTGTTCTACTGGGATCACTTGAATACTGCTGATCACCAGAATCAAATCTGCAGATTGATCCTGGAGTTGTCGTTCAAACCAACTCCATTGTTCAGATCCCAGGATCTCTCCATTCGGGTCTGGAGTGTTCCAGTTTTTTTCATCTTTTTTCAAGGGATCTCGAAAATATCGGGTGTCCAGTAGGATGATTTTGATGTTTTTGGTTCCAGCGAAGGTGTAAGATTGATAAGCGCCCTGACGATTTCGTGCCGGGTGGTCATCGGCTACCTCCAAAAACCGAAAGAGCTCTACTTTACTTCCATCTTTTGCTGGGTATTCCTTGCCACCATCGTTTACACCATAGTCATGATCATCCCAGATTCCCAGGATCTGGGTTTCTTTCATGAGCTTTTGATACCCAGGGTGCGACTTTTGCAGATCGTACTTCTCTCGCATGACCTTCATGGAAGTGGTATCGCCGTAAATGTTGTCTCCCATCCAAATCCACAGGTCGGAGCTGGTCTGATGTACCTCGTCCCAAAGTTGATGATCCGTTTTGTCTTGGTGACTGCAGGAGCCAAACGCGATGGAGTTGAGCTCTTTGGTGAACGTTTGATCAGACTCCTGGGAGCATACATATAGGGGCAGCAGGAGCAGGGCTAGGGTGATTTTGTTCATGAACGGAAAACTAGTCGACTTTTATGTCTCCTATATGAAGTTTATGTGAATTGTTTTGCCGCCAAATGGTGTTGTTAGTTTTATATTTCTGCTTATGATTCTAAATCACACCGATGCGCAGACTTCAGGGACCATCCGCTTGATCTATGGGGATGAGGAGGTGTCTTCCAAGTCCTTTCATCAGGCGGACAAAGACTTACTGACCATCCTCTGGAATCGAGGATTAACCCAGCAGATAGCCATCGACGATTATGCACTTGAGCTGAGCCGTAATGAAGTGGTAATACTCAATGCCAATCAAACCTTCCGTGCTGCGAATCCAGTAGATGTGGTAGTTTGGAGGTTCAATCGCGATTTTTATTGCATCATCGATCACGATGCCGAAGTTTCCTGCGTGGGACTCCTGTTCTATGGTCACCGGTCCATTCCTAAAATTAAACTAAGCCCTGAGGATGATCGCAGACTGGATCTGTTGTTAAGTGTGTTCCTGGATGAGTTTAGTGAGCCGGATGACAACCTAAAAACGGAGATGCTCCGAGTCATCCTGAAAAGACTTATTGTGAAACTTACTCGCATTTATAAGCGACAAACAGAGCTTGGAAAGTTGGAAGATACGGAGCTGGACCTGATCCGTCACTTCAACTTGCTCGTTGAAACCAATTACAAACAGT